>CATPBJ010000184.1 GCA_955652395.1 uncultured Terriglobales bacterium
AACGAAATGGTGCCTGCTAGCCCGGCTCCAATGTGCACAGTCATGATGCAGTAACCGTATTCGTGCACAGTTCGTGCACAGTCCGGGCCCTGAAAACGAGGTCTGGAGTGGAATATGAATGGAAGGTCTTTTAGAATCAATCGTGCAGTACTTGTCGGGGCGTAGCGCAGCCTGGTAGCGCACCTGCCTTGGGCGCAGGGGGTCGTAGGTTCAAATCCTATCGCCCCGACCAAAGCTTTTATGCTTGGCGGGTTGACATCGCTAAAGGAGCACGAGGAATGCAGCATTTATGAACACGTTAGTTGCCATCCTGATTCGCATCATCGAAGTCATGTTTGTCGCCGGCGTGATTGGGTCGGCGATCGTGGTGCTTCTCACTTCGATTGAAGACTTTAAAATGCTGTTTGAGAAAGAGACCTCAGCGGGCCGAAACTAGGAGCGGAATCCTGCCGCTGGATCAGGCTGACTTCGCTGCCAGCCACCAGCGCCGCAGCGCCACGACCGCCCAGATAACTTCCACAATTCCAAATGGCCAGGCTCCCTGCAGGAATCCGTAAACCGAGCCCAGCACGCAGGCCACGCTGAAGGCCAGAATGAACCAGCGGCTCCGGTTCTCGAGGGCGTAGCACACCAGCATCGCGGTTACGGCGAACAGTCCGAAGAGCGTGAGGCGGCTCACGCCTGCGCTCTGCCGATAGGTAGGATTGGAAATCTGTGCCTGAGGTCGTGGATTTTTCTATCTCACCACTACCTGGAAGTGGAATCAAGACTCAAGTTCAGTTCCAGCACGTTGACGCGCGGCTCTCCGAAGAAGCCCCATTGCCGTCCCTGGGTGTGCTGGGCGACCAGTGCCCGTACCGCTTCTTCGCTCAGCCCGCGGGCTTTCGCAATGCGCGGGACCTGGAATTCTGCGGAGGCGGGCGTGATGTCGGGGTCAAGTCCTGAAGCGGAGGTGGTCACCAGATCGACCGGGACCAGCTTGCCCGGATTCTCGGCCTGGGCGCTGGCAACGTCGGCGTTCACGCGATCGATGAGCTTCTGATTTGTCGGCCCAAGATTCGTTCCCCCTGAACTGGTGGCGTCGTAGCCGTTGCCGGCCGCGGAAGGCCGCGGGTGAAAATATCCGGCGCCCACGAAGGGTTGGGCGATGATGCGCGACGCTACTAGGGTCCCGTTGCGCTGGACCAGTTGTCCGTTGGCCTTGTCGCGGAAGAAAAGCTGTGCGAGCGCGGTGACCATCAGGGGATAGATGAGGCCGAGCAGCGCCGTGGTGACGACTGTCATGAGTACGGAAATCAGAAAATTCTTCTTCATGGTGTTTCTCGTTTTCGGTAACTCGTAATCTTTTGTTACTCGTAGTCTGTAGTTCTTAAAGCGTAATTCTCAAAGTCGTAAATTATCAGGCCATCCCGATACGCGTGATGAGCATGTCTATCAGCTTGATCCCGATGAACGGAACGATGATGCCGCCCACACCGTAGATCAGCAGGTTGTTGCGCAAGAGCGCGGCTGCGCCCATGGCGCGATATTTCACGCCGCGCAGTGCCAGCGGGATCAGGGCGACGATGATCAGCGCATTGAAAATTACGGCCGATAAAATCGCCGACCCGGGCGTTTTGAGATGCATGATGTTGAGCGCGTTGAGCACCGGGAAAGTCCCGGCAAACATCGCCGGGATGATGGCGAAATATTTCGCCACGTCATTAGCGATGGAAAATGTGGTGAGCGCGCCGCGAGTCATCAGCAATTGCTTGCCAATTTCGACGATCTCAATCAGCTTGGTGGGATTGGAATCCAGGTCCACCATGTTTCCTGCTTCCTTGGCTGCCTGCGTGCCGGTGTTCATGGCTACGCCGACATCGGCCTGTGCCAGCGCGGGAGCGTCGTTGGTGCCATCTCCGGTCATGGCCACCAGTTTGCCGTCAGCCTGTTCCCGGCGGATCAAGTCCATCTTCTCCTTGGGAGTGGCCTGGGCGAGAAAGTCATCGACTCCGGCTTCGCGGGCAATGGCGGCGGCAGTCAGCGGATTGTCGCCCGTGATCATGACCGTGCGAATGCCCATGGAGCGAAGCTGGCTGAAGCGTTCGCGAATGCCGCCTTTCACGATGTCCTTGAGATAGATCACGCCCAGCGCGCGCTTATTCTCCGAGACTACCAGAGGCGTACCCCCGGAGCGGGCGATCTGCTCAACCGTCGCCTGCACTTCTTTGGGCAGACCGTTGCCGCTCACCACGGAAATATATTTTGCGATCGCGTCCGATGCGCCCTTGCGGATCTCGCGGCCATCCAGATTGACTCCTGACATTCTCGTCTGCGCGGTGAAGGGGACAAAGCGTGCTTCGTGCGCGGCCAGGTCGCGTCCGCGGAGGCCGTATCTTTCCTTTGCCAGAACCACAATCGAGCGTCCTTCCGGAGTTTCATCTGGAAGCGATGACAACTGTGCGGCATCGGCGAGTTGGGTTTCGGTCACTCCAGCGGCGCAGACAAACTCCGCGGCCTGGCGATTTCCCAAAGTGATGGTGCCAGTTTTATCCAGAAGTAGAGTGTTGACGTCGCCGGCTGCTTCGACCGCGCGTCCCGACATGGCCAGCACGTTGTGCTGCACCAGTCGGTCCATGCCGGCAATGCCAATCGCGGAAAGAAGACCACCGATGGTGGTTGGAATCAGGCAGACCAGCAGCGACACCAGTACGAAAACTGTCTGAGGCGATCCGGAATAAATCGCGAACGGTTGCAGCGTGACCACTGCCAGCAGAAAGATAATTGTCAAGCCCGCCAGCAGGATGTTCAGCGCGATTTCGTTCGGCGTCTTCTGGCGCTCGGCGCCTTCGACCAGCGCGATCATGCGATCGAGGAACGTTTCTCCGGGATTGGAAGTGATCTTGATCTTAATGTAGTCGGAGAGAACGCGCGTGCCGCCGGTGACGGCCGAGCGATCTCCACCCGCCTCGCGGATTACGGGCGCGGACTCACCTGTGATCGCGGATTCGTCTACCGACGCCACACCTTCCACGATTTCGCCGTCGCCCGGGATGAATTCGCCTGCGGATACTGACACCAGGTCGCCGGAGCGCAGCTTTGAGCTGGCGATCTTTTCGATCTTGCCATCAGGCAGGACGCGATTCGCGACCGTCTCAGACCTCGCCTTTCGCAGGGCCTCCGCTTGGGCTTTGCCGCGCCCTTCCGCCATGGCTTCCGCGAAATTGGCGAACAGCACCGTGAACCATAGCCAGAGCGTGATCTGGAGGTTGAATCCAAACTGGCCCTGGTGGCGCAGTACATCTCGCACCAGCAGGACGCTGGTCAACACGCTGCCGACTTCCACCACGAACATGACGGGGTTGCCCATCATCTTGCGGGGATGCAGCTTCAGCACCGACTCCGAGATCGCGCCTTTTACGATCTTCAAATCCCAAATTGCTTTGCCTTTTTTTTCTGACATATCTCCTCAGAATGTCTTTCCGGCCTGCATCAACAGGTGCTCAAGAATGGGGCCCAGGCTCAGTGCGGGAAAGAAGGTCAGCGCGCCCACAATTACAATCACGCCCACCAGCAGCACGCTGAACAGCGGCGTCGTTACCGGGAACGTGCCCAGCGACGGCGGAACATACTTCTTCTTTGCCAGGTTCCCGGCAATCGCCAGCATGGGCAGAATCATGAAGAAGCGCCCGATCAGCATGGTGGCCCCGCCGGCGATGTTGTACCAGGGCGTATTGCCGTTCAGCCCGCCGAAAGCGGAACCGTTATTACCCGCCATCGATGTAAATGCATACAGAATCTGGGTGAGGCCGTGCGGACCTGCATTGCTGATGCTGGAGGTGCCGAATCCCTTCACCGACGAAATACCCGCAAGCACCAGAATGACCAGCGGAAAAACCAGCGTCACCAGCATGGCCATCTTCACGTCGTAGGCTTCGATCTTCTTTCCCAGATATTCCGGGGTACGACCCACCATGAGCCCGGCGATGAATACGGAAAGCACCACGTAGATGAGGATGCCGTACATGCCCGCGCCCACCCCGCCAAATACGGTTTCGCTGAGCATGATGTTGGCCAGAGGTACCATCCCGCCCAGAGGAGTGTAGGAATCGTGCCAGCCGTTGATGGCGCCGCAGCTGGCGTCAGTGGTGATGGTGGCAAACAGGGTGGAGTCCGCAATGCCGAAGCGGACCTCTTTGCCTTCCATGTTGCCGCCGGATTGCATCAGGCTGGCATGCTGATCAACTCCTTTGAGCAATGGGTTACCTCTTGCTTCCGCCCAGTACGCGGTGGTCACGCCGGCCGCGAACAGAATCGCCATCGCCGCCCAGACTGCCCAGCCATGACGCTGCGATCCCGTCATCCGGCCCAGGGTGTAGGTAAGGCCGGCGGGGATCACAAATATGGAAATCATTTGCAGGTAGTTACTCAGCGGCGTGGGATTCTCGAAGGGATGCGCGCTGTTGGCATTAAAGAACCCGCCGCCGTTAGTGCCGAGCATCTTGATCGCTTCCTGGGATGCGACTGGGCCCTGAGCGATCACCTGGTCGGTGACAGTGTCCATCACCGGCTTTCCGTCCGGTCCGACGACAGGCTTCCCATCGGCTACTTTCTGCACCTGCTGCGGCTCCACCAGCTTAACGGTGTCGTACGGCCTCAAGTTCTGCACTACGCCCTGAGAAACCAGAATCAAGGCGTAAACGATGCAGGCCGGCAGCAGCACCCAGAGGGTCGTACGCGTGAGGTCAACCCAGAAATTGCCAATGGTTTCTTTCTCCCGCCGTGCGATGCCGCGGATGAACGCAATCGCCAGCACAATACCGACCGCGGCCGAGGCGAAGTTGTGATAGGCCAGTCCCACCATCTGGGTGAGATAGCTCATGGTGGCTTCGCCACTGTAGTTCTGCCAGTTGGTGTTGGTGGTGAACGAGGCCGCTGTGTTGAAGGCTAGATCGGGAGCTACCGCGGCGAATTTTTGCGGATTCCAAGGAAGAATCTGCTGCGTGCGTTCAATCAGATACAGCATCAGCATGGAAACGCAGCTGAACAGCAACATGGCGAACCCGTATTCCGTCCAGCGCATCTCGTGTTCTTCATCCACCAGGGTCAGGCGGTATAAAAGGCGCTCAATCGGACGCAACACCGGGTCGAGAAAGGTGCGCTCGCGGTTGAACACGCGCGCCATGAACACGCCCATCGGCTTGGTCACAGCCAATATGACGGCGAGATATACGATGATCTGGAGCCAGCCATTCACGGTCATTTTAATTAGAACCTCAGAACTAGAACCTCTCCGGCCTCAGCAGGGCATACAGCAGATAGACCATCAGTCCTGCACTCACAATCAACATGATGATCGATTCAGCATCCATGGCATTTCACCTCTCACCTCAGCGAATGCGATCGCAGAACCTTACGTACGCGATGGAAATCAGAAAGAAGGCAATTGTTACCGCTACGAAAATGATGTCTCGCATCTTTGTGCTCCGTTTCTGCTCAGCTTCAGCCTGAGCGATAACCACGCTCAGCTGTGAAATCAAGTTCTTGCTTCGGCCTGCCGGGTGACACCCCATGAAGATGGTCAACCGAGGGGTGCCGGTTCGTGAGGCCACCATTGGAGGTGAGAGCGGTGGTGATTCTGACCACTCCAATCGCAAGATGGGCTGCCGAACCCAAGGCCGTTTGTCGGCACGGAACCTCGACGCAGGCCATGTCTGCCGCGTAGTGTACGCCCTCGGGACGAGCGTGCCAGGCACGCATGGTCCTCCCATCAAGCGTCAGCGCTACCAGAAAGCAGACCATGAATCCCAGGCCAAGAATGCACGCCAACAGCATGATGACGGTTGCAGGACTCGCGACTGTCTCCAAGTGGGGCATTGTGATCGCTCACAAGCATTGGATAGTTTCGACCATAAAGTTTGTATAAGAAGAACGTAAAAAAACCATAAAGAGCCCATCACTTTGAACAGACACGACTTAGTGGATGTAGGCGCGAGCGTCCCGCTCGTGCGGCAGTCCCACAAACCCAACCTGTTTCTGCAAGTTGTTCAAATGGGGGGGCGACTACGGACAGGAATTAAGATCAGGCTTCGCCGGCAGGTTCGAAGCGGTACCCAACCCAAGGTTCGGTGATGATATAGCGGGGCGTGTCCGTGGCGTCGATTTTCTTGCGGAGCTGCCCAACCAGCACCCGCAAGTGTTCCGGTTGCTCCAGACTGTTGGGGCCCCAGATGGCAAGAAGAAGGGTGCGATGCGTAACCACCCGGCCGGCGTGCCTGGCCAGGTAAAGCAGTAGTTCGAATTCCTTGGGAGTAAGCCGGACTTCCCGGTCCTTCAACAGAACCCGGAATGCATCCGCATCAATCTTGAAGTCGCCGATGGCAATGGTTCGCGTTGCCGCATCCTCGGTGGGCTGGGTCCGCGCCAGGTTCCGTCGCACCCTCGCCAGCAGTTCGTCCATGCCAATCGGCTTGGTGACATAGTCGTCGGCGCCGGCATCGAGCGCCTCGACTTTGGTTTTTTCCTCGCCCTTGACGGACAGCACGATGATCGGCAACGTGGACTCCGCGCGGAGTTGCCGGCACAGATCAATGCCACTCATGTTCGGCATGGAAACGTCAGTGATGACCAGATCCGGCTGCCACTCGCGCGCTGACCGAAGGCCGCTGTGACCGTCGTCGGCGGACCGGACCTCGTAGCCGCTGCCGGTCAGAGCAGTGCGCAAGACACGCGTGATCTGCGGTTCATCATCCACCACCAGGATGCGTTTCTTGTCGGCCATGGGAGTCTAAGAAGTTTGCTGGGTGACGATGTGGACATCCACCGGTGGCGCGTCCCGGAGAAACTTGTGGATGGCATTCAGATAGAGGTATCGCTTCCAGCCTTTCACCGCGGAGTGGCCGAACACGACCTGGGTGATGTGCTTCTCCCGCACAAAGCCGGCGACCGCTTTGGCAACTGTTGGTGATTTCAATTTGACCACTTGGGCGCCAACTGCTTCGGCAAAGCGAATGTTGGAGGCGAGAGACCGCTGGTTGGCTTCGTTGTCGTCCACTCCAATGTCCACGTAGACGACGTACAACTCTCCGTCCAGTCTCTTCGCCATTCGGGCTGCGCGAGCGATCAGTTGCTGCGCCGCAGGATTGGAGCTGATCGCGACCGCAAATCTTTCCCGTACCCCAAGTTTGCGGTCGCCGCCCTCCTGGTCGAGGTAGGTTTCGAGACTGCGGTCGACTTCCTGCGCAACCTCCTGCAGAGCCAGCTCGCGGAGAGCAATCAGAGTGCCGGGACGGAAAAAATTCGAGAGCGCCTTGTCCACCCGATCCAGAGGATAAATATCCCCGCGCCGCATGCGGGTCTGCAGCGCCTCTGGGGTAAGATCCGCCATGACTACCTCGCGCACCCGCTTCATCACCCAATCAGGAACAGTCTCCCGCACCGTGACGCCGCTGATTCTCTGCACGCTGGGAGCGACGCTTTCCAGGTGCTGGATATTCATGGTCGTCAGAACGCAAATGTCGTGGTCCAGTAACTCCAGAACATCTTCATAACGTTTGCGATGCCGGCTGCCGTCGATGTTGGTGTGGGCCAGTTCGTCGACCAGCACTACCGCCGGCCTGCGGGCCAGAATTCCATCCAGGTTCATCTCCTCGAACACGGTGCCTTTGTATTCAATTTTTTTTCTGGGGACGGTTTCGAGCTTCTCGGCGAGTTCAACCACTCCCTTGCGGCCGTGGGTCTCCACGATGCCGATGACTACATCTTCGCCCCGGCTCTTCCGCCGGATGGCTTCGCTCAGCATGTTGTAGGTCTTTCCCACGCCGGGCGCATAGCCAAGAAACAGCTTGAGCGTGCCGTCTTTTTTTTCCGGCGCGGTTTCTTCAAGCCATTGTTCAGGAGTCTTGGTCATTGCCGCCTATTGTCGCGGACGGCGTTCAATTTGTCGAGATCGGCTACAATCGCTGATCGTGAATCGGTCAGCGATCAGAGCGGCGCTGCGTTTCGCAGCTTGTGCGGCAGTTCTCTTTGTTGTCGTGTACCTCTATACCGTGGTGATCCGCGTGAATCCCACCACGGTCGCACTGACCCTGCTGATCTGGGTATTGATCGTCTCTGCTCTGTGGGGTTTGCGCTACGCGCTGTTCACGGCGTTGTTCGCCACCGCGGTTTTCAACTATTACTTTCTTCCCCCGATTGGCACATTCACAATTGCGGGCACGCAGAACTGGATCGCTCTTTTTGCTTTTCTCATCACTGCCGTGATTGCCAGTCAATTGTCAGACCGGGCACGAAAGCAAACCGAGGAGGCGGTGGGCCGGCGTCGTGAGCTGGAACGGCTGTACAGCTTCAGCCAGCATTTGCTGACGTCTGACAATGTTCTGCAACTACTGAATGCGGTACCGCATCATGTGGTCGAATCATTCGGGGTGTCCGCGGCGGCGGTCTATGTTCCGGACAAGGGCAACCTCTATCGCTCCGGAATCGAAGTGCCCGATCTGGATGTAGACCAGCTCAAGTCCATCATCGCGCGCGGCGAGCCCATGGTGGACAGCGCCCGCAACCTGAGTTACACGCCGCTCAAGATGGGCGTCAGGACGGTCGGTGCCATCGGCGTGGCTGGAAATTTTTCCCGGCAAACGCTGGCGGCCATGGGAAGCCTGATCGCCATCGCGGTCGAGCGGGCCAATGCGGTGGAGACCCTGGCGCGTTCCGAAGCGGCGCGCGAAGGTGAACGTTTGCGCTCCGCGATTCTGGACTCCGTTACCCACGAGTTTCGAACTCCTCTGACCTCGATCAAAGCCTCGATTACCAGCCTGCTCTCCACCCCCGGCCTGAGTTCCGAGGATCGGCAGGAGCTGATGACGGTCATCAACGAAGAAAGCGATCGCTTGAACCGGCTGGTCGGTGAAGCCGCAGAGGTGGCGCAACTCGAGTCCCACGAATTTCAGCTCGACCTAAAAGACTGTCGCGTACTTGATCTGGTTCAGGCCGCCGTGGGTGATGTCAGACAGATTCTGGGCAAGCATCCGATAGAGATCAGGGTGCCCCAAGAGACCACCGTGCGCTTGGACGCGGATCGCATCAAGGAAGTCCTGGTCCAGTTGCTGGAGAACGCCGCCAAATACTCGGCACCCGAATCTCCCATCCGGATCACGGCGGAGTTGAAGGATGCCAGCCTCGAAGTGAGCGTCGCCGACCAGGGCGCGGGTATAGATGACATGGAGCAGGTGCTGATTTTTGACAAGTTCTATCGCGGCAAGAATCAACGATACCGAGTGCAGGGTACTGGCATGGGTTTGGCTATCGCGAGGGCGATTGTCGAAGCCCATGGCGGCAAAATAGGTGTCACCAGTCAGTTGGGGTGCGGTTCAGTGTTTTATTTTCAGTTGCCGGTACGGCCGTAGCGGGCCGCTTTTCGTCCTGAAGTGCGGGATCCGGGCGAACCTGTGTGGTAGCGGAGCAGCGCCAGCGCGCTGACGTCGTTGTGCGCGGGGGGAGCCTCCATAAACTGCTCGGCGGATTGGAGAATGGCCAGACACAAGTCCTGTGCGGTGAGGGCCACGCGATTCCGCGGGACACAATCAAAAGTGCCGCCCCCGGCCCCAGGTCGAAGCGCTGTGGGTGGCGTGGGAAAGATGCCGAGCGGCCGCGCCGCTCGCCTCCAGTTGCGTGATTCCGCAATCGTCGCGGAGCAGTGCCGGTGTGTGACCGGCGTTGGTGTAGCAGACCGTACCCAGGTCCTCGTTGTAGCAGCCTATAAATGCGGGACATCTGCGAATGCCGCCGGCAACCTGCAGGATGGTGCGGTTCACTTCGTGGCCGAGCGCAACCATCGCTTCGGCCTCGTTGAAGTCCTTTCCCGCAAACGGCTTGGGCGCAAGCATACGAAAAGTGTTTTGAGCGGCGATCAGGATCTCGCGCGTGTCCCCTCGGCGGCCAGTCAGGTCGAACCGCCCGAAGAGCACACGAGACGGACCTACACGCAGGAATTCATAGAAATCCCCCGCCACGCGCTGGTTGTGATACACAGTTGCGATCTCCGCACAGCGCAGCAGAGACCTCAGAATGCGTGGGTCGGCAGGGAACGCCGCCTTCGCGCGGGGGCTTGAACAGGGAGCGGACAAAATCCGCCGGCGGCAAAGTCAATGCGCGGATGATTTCTGCTCTCGTGTCATAGTTCACTCGCCACTCGACCTTCGCCCAGGCTTTCGAGCGGGGACCAGCGTAGCGCACCTCTGCGAACATGGTGTGTTGCCTCGAACAGGTTAATCGGCACTTCTTCCTGAGAGCGTTCGCAATGCCGGATCGGCGGCACATTCGTAAAGGGCGGGTTGGTTCAATCTCTGGAACCGTTTGCCAGCCAGGCAGTCTTCGTCGTCGACGTCGGTAAACCGACTTTAACAATTCTTTAGACTTCGGAATTCCTAGCGATGACACAATGGCTCAGTGGTCCTGGCTTGAGGCTCTACATGCAAGATGCTGGGAGATGTGGAGCCTCAGCAGCCTGAAATCCCAATTTCATCGGTCCTCTTGGCGTTCTTTGTGGACTCCTTTGCGACCTTGGCGCTGCAAGAGTTTGACTTTGGCCGCAAAAGCGCACCAAGGCGCCGCCAAGTTGGCGAGGAAACCTCCGAGAAAGAATTGGAACCCCTCGCTAAACCGGTGTAGCCCGCTCGTGCCAGCTGCTGGCACAACGGAGCCATTTACGCGAATCCGAAAGAAATCTAGGCTGCGGTTGAGCAGTTCTGGGGGAGGGCTGTTCGACGGGCGTCCCAAGACCCGAACCTGGGTCTGGGGCGCTTTCGTTTTCCGGCCGGGAGCGGACGGACCAGGTTGTCTTGCTCCCTCTAAACGTTTCGCCCCGGGGGGAAACTCGGCACAAAACGTATTCATTTCCTCGGCCTTCTAGGCAGCGAACATTAGGCCAGTGTCCCTCCATATGTGCAAATCCCAAAGCTTCTAAAAATCCGTTGGCAGCGGCCCATCCCTTGGATCCAAAGATGTGTTCGGTACTAAGTTGCGCCATCCACTCGGGTTACGAGTATTTTTTTCTTCGCTTAGGAATGCGCCAATTGGCATTGAGCTTGTCCCAAAATGGAACAGACCATCGGTTCCACAAGCTTTCCACAGGATGTGGCAGCGGATTTGTAGCTGGAGGTTAACGGAGCATCCCCTATTCCGGTAGCCCCATTCCATCCTGGGCAATGGTCTCGAAGCGGGTGGATCGCTTGACGAAAGCCAGCTTGATTCTGCCGGTGGGTCCGTTGCGCTGCTTGGCGATGATGATCTCGGCGATTCCGTCCAGTTCTGGCTCGTCAGGCTTGTAGACTTCTTCGCGGAAGATGAACGCGACCACATCCGCGTCCTGCTCGATCGATCCCGATTCGCGCAGGTCAGCGAGTTGGGGACGGTGGTCGCCGCCCCGACTTTCCGGCGCGCGGCTCAACTGGGAGAGCGCCACCACCGGTACCTTAAGCTCCTTGGCCAGGCCCTTCAGTCCGCGCGAGATCGCGGACACTTCCTGGGTCCGGTTTTCGTAACGCCTGCTTCCGCCCGACATAAGCTGCAGGTAGTCCACGATAATCAGATCGAGTCTGCCCTGCGACTGTTGCAGGCGCCGTGCCTTGGCGCGCATTTCGCTGAGGCTGATGCCTGCTGTGTCATCAATGAAGATAGGCGCGTGCGCCAATTGCTCCATAGCGTGGACGACTTTGTCCATATCGTCACGCCACAGCGAACCGGTGCGCATCTTGTGCGAGTCCACCCGCGCCTTCGAACACAGCAGCCGAAGCAGCAGCGCCTCCCGCGACATTTCGAGCGAGAACATGCCGACCACTTTCTGGTCTTCGATGGAAGCGTTCTCAGCAATGTTCATGGCGAAGGCGGTTTTCCCCATGGAGGGCCGGGCAGCGATGATGATTAGGTCTGACCGCTGCAGGCCACTGGTCATCTCGTCCAGATCGGTGTAATGCGTGGCCAGGCCGGTGATGCGCTGCCCGCGTTGCAGCAGAGCATCCACCGATCCGAAGGATTCCTTGACGATTTCCTGCACGCCCATGAAACCGCGGCCAATACGTTTTTCGGAGAGCTGGAGGATGGCCGCTTCGACGTCATTGAGAACTTCCTCGGCGGGATCGCTCTGATCGGCGGCGCGGGCGATGGCCGAATTGGCAGCGTGGATCAGTCCGCGCAACAGCGCTTTGTCGCGAACGATCTTGATGTAGTGCTCGATGCTGGGCCGGTCGGGCACGCCATCCACCAGGCCGGAAATGTAGCCAACGTCCCCGATAGCTTCGAGTTCCTTGTGCCGGTCGAACTCTTCGACCAGGGTGATCATGTCGATGGGCCGGGAAGACTCGGCCAAATCCATCATGCGGGTGTAAATGCGGCGATGGGAGTCGAGAGAAAAGTCTTCCGGCTTGAGATGTTCAGCCGCCTGATTGTAGGAGAAGTTGTCCAGCAGGATGGCGCCGAGAATGGACCGCTCTGCCTCAACGTTGGCGGGCAGGCTGTGCGCGACACTGTAGTCGGTAGTTGCCAATGTCTTGTTATCTGAAAAGAAAATTAGCTTCGCAGCGATATTAGTCGCCAGGCGCTTGTGGACGCCCAGCGACGTCTTCGGAAAACCGGGAACAAGCCGATTTTTTTCGGCCGCATACGTGCTGTATAAGTATAGGAGAATAAAAAGCGAATAATCAAGGCCGAGATGGTAGAAGGCCCTGGCCTTCGTGGACGTTGCATCTTTTCCGGTCCGTGTCGATCCGCGACAGTCCGTGGCAAGACGAAGTCCAAATAAATGCGGCCCAGGCCAGCCACCTGGGCCGCATTGCTCGTGAGTGCGAGGCTCGCAGGTTTCACCACGTTAAGCGGCGAATTGTGAACTCAGAAAACCGCACTCTCGAAGGAGCGCACGTCTGCCGGTACACCCTGCAAGCGATCCATCCGCGAATACTAGATTCGCCGACACTGACCCGCAGGCGACTGGGGAAGCGGGCGGCGCCAGTCCTAGCTTTTTAGGGAAGGACTCTCTGAGGAGGCCGCAACGCCTGAGTTTCCTGAAAAGCACCGAAGCGCATTTTTTGAAAACCCTCCCGGTGGTTCACCCTCGAGAACCGCCGGTCACCGCCAGCTCTGTTACAGTCGCGAGCAGGCTCAATGCATCTCACGTTTGCACTGAAAGCACTTTGCGCGAATTCGGAATCAATCGCAACGGAAAATTGATCCTCAGTTGTGCAGAAGCTGTGGAGGACACGACTTCCTTGTGGAAAGAGAAGGAAAAAGCGGAGAAAATTCCTAGCCACTACGCGGATCAACACGGATAAGTCTTTTTCTTATTTGTCCAGGGACTTAGTTCCTGGCCACGCCTTATGCGTTCTAGAAAACAAAAGGGCACGACCGAAGCCATGCCCGTAATCCGTGAAAATCCGCGGCTAGGTTTTAGTCCCGCACTCCATCCAAAAACGCCCGCAACTTCCGCGAACGTGACGGATGCCGCAGCTTCCGCAATGCCTTCGCCTCGATTTGGCGAATGCGTTCGCGAGTTACGGCAAACGATTGGCCTACTTCCTCCAGCGTGTGCTCCGAACCGTCTTCCAGACCAAAGCGCATCTTGATAACCTTCTCCTCGCGCGGCGTGAGCGTGCGCAGCACCTGCGAAGTCTGGTCTTTCAAGTTGACGTTGATCACCGCTTCGGCCGGCGACACCACGGCGCGGTCTTCGATGAAGTCGCCCAGATGCGAATCTTCCTCTTCGCCGATCGGCGTTTCGAGAGAGATGGGTTCCTGTGCGATCTTCAGCACCTTGCGCACCTTGGCCACCGGAATGTCCATGCGCTTGGCGATTTCTTCCGACGTCGGTTCGCGCCCCAGTTCCTGTACCAACTGCCGCGAAGTGCGGATCAGCTTGTTGATGGTTTCGATCATGTGCACCGGAATACGAATGGTGCGGGCCTGATCGGCAATGGCGCGGGTGATAGCCTGCCGAATCCACCACGTGGCATAAGTCGAGAACTTGTAGCCCCGGCGGTATTCGAACTTGTCAACGGCCTTCATCAATCCGATGTTGCCTTCCTGGATCAGATCGAGGAACTGCAAACCGCGGTTGGTGTATTTCTTGGCAATGGAAACCACCAGGCGCAGGTTGGCCTCGATCAGCTCTCGCTTGGCCTGCTCCGCATCCATGTCCCCCTGGATGATTTCCCGTTGGGTCCGCTTGAGTTCCTGAAAAGAAACCCCAGCTTCGCCCTCCAGTTTCTCCAGCTCAGAGCGGACGGAGCGCGACTGGCGACGATATTCCTTCTTCTGGTCCTCGCTGCGGGTCGCTTCGGCCTTGCGTTCCAGGTTCTGGGATTGTCGGTCGAGCGACCGCATGGTGTCGACCGTCTTGTTTACTCGATCGATCAGCCGCTTGCGCTCGGCGTTGGTGAAACCCAACTTGCGGACGCACAGCGAAACCGCCACTACCGCGCGCGCCAGATTCAGGCGATAGCGGCGATAGTCTTTCGGACGCTTCTTCTGCGAGACCGTGGCGAACTTCTCGATCAACTGCCCGGCCTTTTTGTAAGCCTTGGCCAGGTCATCGATTTTCCCGGTGAACTCCTTCAGACGATTCTGGAGGATTTCATCGGTGATCTCCTCCTCGTCGAAGGTGACCACTTCTTTGATGGAGCGGACGCCCTTCTTAAGATCCTCTCCCATCGCCAGCAATTCGTTAATGACAATCGGCGACCGCGAGAGCGCTTTCAACACCCGCAGTTGCCCGCGCTCGATGCGCTTGGCGATTTCCACTTCGCCTTCGCGGGTGAGCAGCGGCACTGTTCCCATCTCGCGCAAATACATGCGGACGGGGTCGTTGGTTTTTTCCAGGGCGCCGGGCGTGAGGTCGAGTTCGACGTCCTCGCCGGCTTCTCCTTCTTCTTCGAACTTCTTATCGAGTGCGGAGGAGGGAAGTTTCGGTCCCTCCAGCACATCGATTCCCTGCGTACCAATGGTGGTCAGCAGATCGTCCAGGTCCTCGGGAGAATGCACGTCGTGCGGGATAAGGTCGTTGACCTGGTCATAGGTCAGATATCCCTTCTCTTTACCTGTGTCGATCAGCTTTTTGATATCGTCATACTTGTCGTCAAGAGCCAAGACGGATTACCCTCTATTCGTCCTACGGAAAGGACAGAGAACGTTTTTTAGCGGTGGGAACGTGAAGCGGCGGAGCTGCGCGCCGGGCACAAACCTACAAATTATAGCATCGGATGGGTTTCGTGGAAATCAGAGTTTTGCTGATTTGTGACACACCCCGTCCCTGTTCCCGTCAACTGTTAGCTTAGATGTCAGCGACCCCCTTTTAGCTTCAGAGTGTTTGGCCCTTATGCGGGCCGTGCCGTCGGACCTTCACCGGCCAGAGCCGGGTCCATAAGTGCGCGCTTGAGGCGCATCTTTTCCTCCAATAGGGCCTGTAATCGGCCCGTTTGCTGCCCGCACGCGACCTGCAGTTCTCTCTGGACCCGCTCCAACTTGCGCCTGAGCTGGATCCGCCGCAGGGCCCGCACCGCCCCCTCCAGCCGCTCGGCGGTAAGTTCCTCGTCATCCTTCATAAGGATGGAAGCCAGCAGGCTGCGGTCGCCATCGCGCAGGGGCAGATCCGTGACGTGGGTCGCCTCAGACCCAAGCAGGACTTCGATTAACGACTCGGCAGCCACCCCTAGGTGCAGGCCCTCGCTCTTCAGGGCGAACTGGGCCTGGCGGGCCGGGTCGAATTCCTCCTCCGCGCCGTCGCGGGCAGACAGATGCCCTTCAGAGGTTTGCATCTCGGTGGCCGAGGCCAGGGCCCGAATCAGTATTTTTTCGGCGTCAGTGATCTGAACATCCGCAGCCGCCTTCAGGGTGGCCGTGGATCGGTTGGCAGCGGCATGCTTCAACTCCTGCCGCAGGACCGACGAATCGATGCCCAGCTTTTGCGCCATCTCCCGCGCCAGTTCATCGCGAACGATCCGGCTGGGCACCCGCTGGATGTGGGGCAGCAGATAGTTCACCGCCTTCACCTTGCCGTCGGCGCTGCGGACAGGGAACTGCGCCCGCGCCCGTTCGATGAGATAGTCGAAGTACTTCTGCGAATTCTTCAGCGCACCGGCGTAAGCCTCTTTCCCCTTGCGCCGGATGAACAAGTCAGGGTCGAAGCCCGCCTCCAGGCTAAGCACCTTGACCTGAAATTCTTCTTCTACTAGCAGTCCCAGAGTGCGTTCGGTGGCCTTAGCGCCAGCCGTGTCCGGATCGAAATTGACCACCACGTTCTTCGTGAAGCGCCCCAAAAGCCGAGCCTGAAGCTCGGTAAAGGCAGTCCCCGAGCTTGCGATCACGTTGTGGAACCCCGCGGCAAAAACCGAAATACAGTCCATCTGTCCTTCCACCAGAATGGCGTAGTCCAGCTTGCGAATCGCCTCTTTCGCCTGGTCGAGATTGAACAGCAGGCGCGACTTGGAATAGATCGCAGTCTCAGGCGAATTCAAATACTTGGGGCCAGCCTTCTCATCGGCCGAGAGAGTACGCCCGGTGAAGGCAATCACGCGTCCGGCTTCGTTGGCGATGGGAAACATCACGCGGTTGCGAAACTTCGAATAGAAAACCGGACCGCGGGCGTCGGCCGTCGGAGTTCGGCCCTCCGCCACCGCCGCAGAATCAGGCACCTGCCTTGATTCCACCGGAGACGCCGGATTTTGCTGAGAACTGAGAACTGAGCGCTGAGCGCTGGTTTCTCGAGGTCTGCGGTCTGCCGCCTGACGTCCGCCTTCGTCCTTCCATGAAAACAGCCCGCTTTCCCGCAGGGTGTCTTCTTCAAACTGGCCCTTCATCCGGTCACGCAGCACAAACCCCGAATCCGGCGCGTATCCGATCCGAAAGGTTTTGATGACGTCCTCATTCAGCCCACGCCCCACGAGATATTCCCGCGCATGCGCTCCTTCCGGCCGCTTCAGATATTCCTGAAAGAAGGCGCAGGCACGCTCGTGCGCATCAAGCAGCGCCCGACGGAGTTGGGCTTCCTTGGCCTCAGCAGGACTCGAGTAGATCACTTTGGGCAGGGCAATCCCCAGCTTCTGTGCAACGGCTCTCACGGCCTCGGGAAAAGTAATGTTCTCGACCTTCTGGACAAAACTGAAAACGTCGCCGGAAACCCCGCACCCGAAGCAGTGATAAAACTGCCGCGTGGCATGCACCGAGAACGACGGCGTCTTCTCGTTATGAAAAGGACACAGGCCGCAGTAGTTCTGCGCCCCTGTCTTCTTCAGCTTGACGTAGTCGCCGACTATGCGAACGATGTCCGCCTGCTGCTTGACGGTTTCCTTGAAGTCGCTGGAGTCGGTCATGGTCGGAGGGACAGCTGTCCGCAGGGATTGTGAGGCTGAAAGCCCCTGATTTGAATATACCGGAAGCGGATTGCTGTGGAGAAGCTGTGGAAGTCACGCTTATTCCGTTGATCTCCGAGGAAAACTCGCTGTCACGTCCCAGCCGAAGCATTGGTTACGGCATTGGGAAGCTGCCGCTATCGAGGATCTTTGCCGCCCATTCGGCGTACGGGAGTGCGCAAGCGTGAAGAGCCTTGAGCTCCTTTTCGACGTCGTACTCTACGCGCCGGATTTCTGGCTTGGACTCGCCCAGCAAGAGGTAGGCGGCACGCCGGTCGCCGTCGGAAGAAAGACTGACGCTGCCGGTGTTGGCCACAATCATTCCTGAGACACTCCGAATATATGAGCGATGGATGTGCGCGTAGACAGCAATCGGCTGGCCGAGGGGTCCGTAAACCGCCTCTAATTCGGCATCGTTTGATTCCGGCGCGGGTGCGCGCCAGGGGCTCTGGCGTGTACGAGGGCCATCGGGCCGTGGATCAGCCTTCGCGGCAAGCTGCGCAGCCAGGCGAGCCTGTCTTCGCCCAGGCTTCGCGAGTTGCCCTCACCATTTCTTCGATCACGGCGAAAAGATGCTGCAGCTTGGGCGACTGATCCGCGAACTTTTTGAGCGAATCGGGCGTCGTAAGCATTTCGTCTGTATTGCCAACCACGCCCTGCCAGCCGAGATCGCGAATGCGATCCACAATCTCAGCGGGACTGGCACCCGCGTCAGCTAGGTCGCCGCCGTGCAGGATCAAGTCAGGAGAGGTTTGCCGCAGATCCGCTAGGACGGCCTCAAAAGCGGTCAGGTTGCCGTGGATGTCGGATACGATTGCGATCCGCATCACCGTCCTCCGTACTCAGTGGCGCACTCGACATAACCACCGGGCGTCGGACCCCGCCCCTCGGACGTTAGACGGCGCTTTTCAGACCGCAGCACCCGGTTTCCGCTCGGGAATCGACTGTCGGTCCTTCCGAATGTGAGGGTCCGCGGGTCCGCGGTCCGACGCCAAGGTTCGCCTTTGTCCTACTCGTACGCCAGCGCGTCGATGGGATCCTTCTGCGCCGCTTTGTAGGCGGGGTACAACGCCCCTAAGATGGCGCCGACGATGGCGATGCCAGTGGATCGCAAAATCCATCCGCCGGTGACCACCACCGGCAAAGTCGGCAGACGGTAGTGGATACCCGCCTTCGCGACCAGGCTCACCAGGACCCCCACGACAATGCCGCCGATGGCCAGCAGCACCGTCTCCCGCAGAATCACGTTCACGATGTATAGCTTCGAGGCGCCAATCGACTTCAGGATCCCGATTTCGCGGGTACGTTCCATCACCGCTGTGTACATGGCCTGGAAGATGACGATGAAGCCGATGACCACCGAAATGCCGATGACCACATTGATGAACGTCGACAGGCCAGGATAGCTGTTGACGGTCATCATGGAGAGATATTCGCGCATGGAGCGGACTGAATAGCTCTCCAGTCCCTGCACATTTTTCACTTCTTGCACCACTGCATCGGCGTTCGCCGGGTCGTCCAGCTTTACGTAGAATACCGAGGCCTTGCCTTCGCTGCCGATCAGATCCTGGAGCGTGCTTATGGGCAAAAACTTGCGCGCCCCCCGGCCATGTTCCACGATGCCGGCGACCCGGAAAGGATGATTGAGAATCTCGATGGTGTCGCCCATTTTCACATGCTGCGACTGGGCAAAAAAGTCATCCACCAGACAATCGTTTGGACCCTGGAAAGGGCCGCCGTGAAGGTAGTGAAACGGGACCAGCGCCTCGAACGTCTTGAGGTCAATCCCGTAAATGACCTCGAGGTTTTTGGTGGTCGTGAGCTGCCAGATGACCGGCGACACTTTCTTGACATGGGGCAATTTCTCAATCACACCGCCGATTTTGATCGACATCGGGGCATTGCTTACACCGGCCATGAAAGAAGTGTTGGGCGGCTGCACGATCACATCGGCGCCGATCCCCGCTTGGCGTTGCCGGGCGTCATTCAGCATGCCGACCGAGAGTCCGACAATCAGCAGGATCAGCGTCACCTCGAGCGCGATGGCCACGATGCTGATCAGCGAACGGATAGGCCGGTGCACCAGGTTGGCGACGATCATCTTGTTCATCATGGGACTAGGATCTGGCTTCTAGCTTCTGGCTATTGCACTCAGCATTCAGCACTCGACATTCAGCCGTCAAGCGTCGATCAGATCTTCTGGGCTGGACGCTGAGTGCTGTATGGCAAATGCTAAGTGCTTGCTCTCACTTCGGATCCGTTCCGTTCACCCGGCTGGCTTGGGGTTGGTCCAGGCGCACGATCTGGGCGCCGACGGGTTGATCAAGCGCGAACTTGTCATCGGCGAGCGACCCATTCAGCTGCAGCTTAACAATGGTCAGGGTGATGTCGTACTCTTCCTGCGGCCTCCAGATTTCGATCTGCGAGGGAAAATTCAAGCCATCGTAATCCTTATAGCCTTCGTAGCGCGAGTCCGTGGCCAGGTTTCCATCCTGATCGTAAACGAATTGACGGTGAGGCAGGAGGTCGGTTCGGCTGAAGATGATCTTGCGGGAGAGAAACCAGCCATGGTCGACCCTGCGAATCACTTCAATTTCGTAGTCGGCCTGCTGAACCTGGTGTTTTTTTCCGTCAGTAATGATTTCAAAGCTGTTTTGCATGACTGCGATTTCATTTTGCGGATCAACCTCCCGCGGAATCAGGGCTTCGTAAATATGTTGAGGACGCAGGTTTTCCATGGGCTGGTCCGGGTTGTGGGTTTCGACATCATTGCGGCCGATCACGAAGCGGTTTTTGGGCGGAATCCACAGTTTGAAATCGCGCCCGTCACTCACCATGTCAAACGCCTTGTTGCGCACAATGGGCAGCAGCCCGATCATCCGTAACATGGCAGGCTTGCGCAGGAGTATGTAGCCCCGGATCTGCTGATAATCGGTGACTCTGCCCTTCTTGATCCCGCCCACGGAAGTATCGATATCCACTGTTGCCTGCAAACTCTTGATTTTGGTGGCCTGGGAGTTCATATACTCGATCAATTCTGCCTGGCTGGCGGACTTCAGCGGGGCGGTGCTGAGCTGCCTCTCAACGCGGCGGGATCGGAACAGACACCCGGTGAGGGGAAGAAAGGCCAACAGAATGAACAAGGCCCGGCAACGGGAAAATATATACATTGAGACTGGATTGGATTCCTTAGAAGACAGTTGGGTTCACCAGTAAGGTAAGTATATGCGAATACTGGACGTCGAAACTGGCTTGGGGTTGTCAGATTAGCACCCCGCACCCCGTCGGAAGGTTAGAAAACGCTATTTTCCCTGCACCGCTTGCCGTAGCTTGGCCACATTCTGGTTGTGTTCCTCAAGGCTGCTGGAAAAGCGATGATGGCCGTTGCCGTCGCTGACAAAGTAAAAGTACTCCGTTTGCGCCGGATGCAGTGCGGCTTCGAGCGAGCTGCGGCCGGGATTCCCAATCGGCCCGGGCGGAAGTCCAGGATGTGTGTAGGTGTTGTAAGCGGACTGAAACCCCATGTCGGAATGATGCAGTGCGCCGGAGTAATTCCCGTTGAGCAGTTCGGCATAGATCACGCTGGGATCGGCCTGGAGCGCAATGTTTCGCGCCAGCCGGTTGTAGTAGACGCTGGCTACGAGGGAGCGCTCCTCAGGGACGGCAGTCTCCTTCTCGATAATGGACGCCATCGTTACCGTCTTCTGCACGTCCGTTCCGTACCCATTCGACCCGCGTCCGCCGGTCGTGAGTCCAATCTGGTCCGCGACCTGGCGGAACTGCTTCACCATGGCAGCCGCGATATCCTTCATGCTCTGGGTGCGGGTGAACTCGTAGGTATTGGGGAACAAGTAGCCTTCCAGGCTTTTCGCTTCCGGGGCCAGGTCTGAAATCAGTTCCACATTGGATTGCGCTACCGCAAGAAATTCCTGGCCTGATCCCAGGCCCGCCTCCTGTACCGCTTGCGCGATGTCGAACATGGTGAAGCCTTCGGGGACTACCACTGTGTGCACGTAAATATCGCCGCGCACCAGGCGGTCGTGAACGTCCAACGTTTTCGCGGTCTTGTCGAAGAGATATTCGCCGGCTTTCAGCGACTGCTTGCGATGGATGCGGTGCCAGAGGATAAAACCAAGCCCACTCCGGATCACTCCTGCAGCCTGGAGTTCAGCCGCGATCCTTCGGGTGGAGTAACCCGGCCGCAGCAGCACGAATTTCTGCCCTGCCGGCGTAACGGGCGTCAACAGCGCCCACGCCAGCCAGCCGCCGACTCCAAGAACGGCGAGCAGCACGAGTGTCAAAAGCTTGCGCAAATTGGAAATAGTTTAGATGAAGAGTAGTCGTAGGTCGCTAGTCGGTGGTCGTTGGACTTCGGGAGACCGGACCTCGGACCTCAGACTTCGGATTCCGGACGCCGGGGCGGTTCAGCCTGGTGCTAGCTTCCCCTCGCATCCATCCATGACTGCAATATCAGGACGGCCGCCATCTTATCTACCACTTCGCCGCGGCGCTTGATCGACATATCTGTTTCCCGCAATAGGCGGTTAGCTTGGGCGGAGGAGAGGCGCTCATCCCAGAGATGGACCGGCAAGCGAAAACGCCGGCGGATTTCATCGGCAAAGGCTTGCATCTTCTGGGCTTGTATTCCTTCGGCACCGGTCATGCGCAGGGGCAGGCCGATCACGATCTCGGCCACCTGGTGCTCGCGAACGACCTGCTGCAGTTGGAAAAAATCAGATCGCTTGTTTTGCCGGTGCAGGGTTTCCAGTCCCTGCGCCGTTACGCCCAGCGGGTCTGAAATGGCGAGCCCGATCCTTTTCGAGCCCACATCCATGCCTAGAACTCGAGGCGGACGCGGCGCCGCGGAGGCGTCGGTTTGGTGAGAAGGCACCTGGCGATTATATGTCGCATACACATTTTTGCGGTTAGGCTACGATACCGCTATGGCCATCGACGAGGCAGGGATCGATCGACCTCCAGCTCCAGCTTTGGCACTGCCTCCGCCCAAGCCACAGAAGCCTCACTGGGCGTTCAGCGTGATTGGAATTGCCACGATTTTGGGCCTTTGCTATTGGGGAGAACTAGTGCTGGCGGTGATGCTGGTATCAGTTTTGCTGGCGTTCGTTCTGGCGCCGGTGATGGAATTGTTTATCCGACTTCACCTGCCCCGCGGTCTGGCCGCTGCTGTCGCCGTGATTTTGTTGCTCACTCTGATTGCCGGGCTGGTGTACTACTCCTCGAACCAGGCCATTGTTTTTGTCCAGGACCTTTCCCAATACATGCAAACCATTCGACAGGAAATTTCGCAGGTCCGGGAGCGAGCGGAATCGCTGGGCAACACTGAGCCGGGCGGGCTCGCGAAATCTGCAGACTCCCGTTCGGGCACCAACTGGGAGGACCTCCTGACGCGCGGTTTCGGGTCCGTCTCCCAAGCTTTGCTGGCCGCCTCTTTCGTGCCTTTCCTGGTGTATTTCATGCTGAGCTGGCAGCATCATGTTCGCTCGGCAACTGTGATGCTCTTCTCCCTGGAGAACCGCAACACTGCGTACGTCACCCTGGGCTTGATTTCCGCGATGATTCGCAGCTTTATGGTGGGAAATCTTCTGATCGGCCTTTTTCTGGGGACCGCCAGCACCATCGCGTTCGCGATTCTGAATTTGCCGTTCTTTTATTTCGTTGGTTTCATCAGCGGATTCCTGAGCCTGGTCCCCTACTTGGGAGTCGTGCTGGCCATGGCGCCCCCGATCTTTGTCAGCATGGGGCGTATCAATTCAGGAGACGCGGTTGTGATTGTGATGATCGTGCTGGCGCTGCATCTGATCGCGCTCAACGTGCTCTACCCCAAGTTCCTGGGCAACCGACTGCAGCTTAATCCGCTGGCGGTAACGATGGCACTGCTGGTCTGGGGATGGCTATGGGGCGCAATGGGACTGGTCCTGGCCGTCCCCATCACGGCCGCCACGAAGATCGTTTTCGACCATATTGAATCGTTGAAGCCTTATGGGGCCTGGATGGGAGAGTAGGGTCATCAGTCTCGGTCGTCGGTCTTCAGCAAGGCAACCTCCTCCGCCCGCTACTGCGTTTGGTCATTGCTCACAGAGGGGACATGCCCAACCTCCTACAAGCGTACGGTTGAGAAAAGCCGGCATGAGCGGTTCTTATCGTGACATCAAGGCTTGGCAAAAGGCCATTGATCTGGTGGTAGACATTTATTCCTGCACACGGGCCTTCCCGCGTGAGGAAGTGTACGGTTTGGCCCGTCAGTTGAGACGCGCTGCCGTGTCAGTTCCGAGTAATATCGCGGAAGGCAAAGGTCGTCGCACTGACAAGGAGTGTTTGCTATTTCTGCACCATGCCCGAGGATCGGTCTTCGAAGTGGAGACCCAACTCACCATTGCTGGACTGCTCGGTTACATCCCCCAAGCTGAAGTCCAGCGCATCGGGAATTCCGTCGGCGAAGCGACAATGACTAGGCCACAAAATCCGAGGCTTCCGGGAAGCGTAGTTTGCTCCTGGAAAGGGCTTTGGACAGCATTTCCTCGATCTGGACTTCTTCGCAGTTCTTGGCCATCGCCAGCTCGCTGACCAGGAGGTAACGGGCCCGTTCGAGCATCTTCTTTTCGCGGAAGGATAGGGGCTTGGACTGGTTCAGGAGGAGCAGGCCCTTCAGAACAGCGGACACTTCCAGTAGCGAACCGGTGCGCATGCGCTCTGAGTTTTCCTTGAAGCGGTACTTCCAGTCGGCATTGTTGTCGCACTCGCCATCTGTAAGAAAATCAACGATTTTTTGAATTTCGCCGTTCTTGACGACTCGCCTGAGGCCCACCGTGTTCACGTTATGGAATGGAACCATGACCTTAAGGCTGTTGGCCTTGATCTTCAGGAGATAGAACTTTTCCACAGTCTCGCCAATCGTCCGGCTGCTGATTTGTTCGATAACTCCAACGCCATGATTGGGATAGACGACCTTATCGCCTATGTGGAAATCGCCGCTGATCATGAGGGAACACCCACGAGGGCAGGGCACTTAGGGAACTGCACGCAACTATTTTACCTCAAACCGGAAGGGAAAGGCAATTT
Organism: uncultured Terriglobales bacterium; assembly: GCA_955652395.1. Classification (GTDB taxonomy): domain Bacteria; phylum Acidobacteriota; class Terriglobia; order Terriglobales; family Acidobacteriaceae; genus JAIQFF01. The sequence continues at coordinate 24,453 of CATPBJ010000184.1, forward strand.
AGAACGGGCCGCGGGCGGCGGACCTCGGACCCCAGACTTCGGACTTCAGACCCCGGGCGTCAGCCGCCACCGACCTCGGAGGACCATCCGAAGTCGTGGTTCCAAGATGCTGTGCAATTAAAGCTCTGGTGAATGAGCGGCCCAAAGGCCTACGGCGGGGTAGGCAGCGAGCAGCTCGAGGGCCGAGGTCTGACGTCCGAGGTCCGACGCCGGGTTTATAATCCTCAAGTACATGACGGATCAGATCAAAAGGAAATTGCAGGAAGAAATGAACGTACTCGAACACGAGCTGGTTCATGAGCTTCCCAAGGAAATAAAGAAAGCCGCCGCCTTGGGGGATCTCAGCGAAAACGCGGAGTATCACATGGCGAAACAGCGCCAGGAGTTCGTCAAAGCACGGCTCCGCCAGCTGGGCGCTCGCATGGCCGAACTTGCCCTTATCAATATGGAGAATATTCCCAAAGATAAGGTGGGGCTGGGCTCAACCGTTCGGGTTTTCGACAATTCCAAGAACGCAGAAGTGGAGTACAAGCTGGTGACCAGCGAAGAGTCAGACGTGACTGCAGGCAAGATCTCAACCAGTTCGCCGATCGGCCGCGCCCTGCTCAACAAGAAAGTGGGAGACAGCGCCGTGGTGGTCACGCCCAACGGCAACCGCGAGATGGAAATTCTGAATCTGACCACCATCCACGACCAGACAGAAGCCAAGTGACGAGAATTATTAGATGAGCATGACTTGGACCAGCGCCTTTGGCCGGGGCTGTGGCGTTCTGCTCGACGCGATCGTCCGCTGGCTCGCCCTGGCGCAGATCAATCCCAACGTGCTCACCTTCCTGGGGCTGGTCGTAAATACCATCGCCGCCTTTCTATTTGGCTACGCCAACGGCGACAGCCAGGCTCGTATGTTTCGCTATGCCGGGCTGGTCATCATCGGCTCCGGTTTCTTCGACCTGGTCGACGGACGCGTCGCCCGGGCCAGCAACCAGGTGACTCGCTTCGGCGGCTTCTTCGACTCAGTCATTGACCGCTACAGCGACGCTTCCCAATTCTTTGGCCTGCTGCTGTTCTACGCTCGCGGCGACCGCTTTTTCTACGTGGTGCTGACGGCTTTCGTGATGGTCAGCGCCATCATGGTGAGCTACACGCGCGCCCGCGCCGAATCGCTCATCGGCTCTTGCCGCGTCGGCTTCATGGAGCGCCCCGAACGCCTGGTGCTGGTCATCATCGGAGCCCTGTTCAACCGCATGGCGCCCGTTCTGTGGCTGATTGCTGTACTGTCCACCATCACGGTGATCCACCGCATCCGCTACACCTGGACGCGGACAGAAGGCGTGGATGCGGCGCCGCATAAGGCAGGGCAGGCAGCGTAGATGGGTGCCATGACTGAGTAGGGACGGGCCGGAGACCCGTCCCACACCGTTCTTGACGGGGTCCTGCTATCCTACTTTCCTGTTTCTCCTGAGGATTCTTCTTGCCTGATCCCGTTCTGCTAATTCATGGCGGTGCGTGGTCCATTCCGGATGACATGGTCGAGGCCCATCTCAATGGCGTGCACAATGCCCTGGCTGCGGGTTGGCGGATGCTTGCACGAGGCGGGGCGGCGCTTGACGCGGTTGAGGAAGCTGTAGTCATCATGGAAGACGACGAGACCTTTGATGCCGGCCGGGGCAGTTTTCTCAATCGCGATGGCAAAGTGCAACTGGATGCGCTCATCATGGACGGCTCTACTTTGCGTGCCGGCGGGGTTGGGTGTGTCGAGCGCTTGCGCAATCCGGTTCGTGCCGCGCGCAAGATTCTGAGCGATAGCCCGCATGTTTACTTTGTCGCTGAGGGCGCGGAGCGGTTCGCGGCGGAACATGGCATTCCGCTATGTCGCAATGAAGATCTGATCATTCCGCGCGAGGTTGAGCGTCTGCGGGGATTTCAGGCGCGGGCTGCGGACGCGAACGTTGATCTGTTTGCGCCCACCATTTCTCACGACACCGTCGGCGCGGTGGCATTGGACGGCAGCGGCAACATTTCTGCCGCAACTTCGACCGGGGGCACTCTTAATAAGGCTCCGGGGCGGCTGGGGGATTCTTCGCTCATTGGATGTGGGTGCTACGCGGACAACCAGACCGCCGCCGCGTCGACCACGGGCTGGGGCGAGCCAATCATGAAGCTGGTGCTGGCCAAGTGGGCCGCGGACCACGTGGCCACCGGCAGTTTACCGGAGTGGGTGGCGGCGGAGGCGATCAACTATTTGAAAGACCGGGTCAACGGGCACGGCGGAATGATCCTGCTCGATGCTCTGGGGCGTTTTGGCATCGCGCATAACACGCCGCGCATGGCGTGGGCGCTTAAGACATCAAAGCATGAGAGTTACGGGATCGAGAGGAAGAATTGACTGCCGTTCCCGGTTGTCAGTGCCGAGTTGTCAGTGCTAACTAAGCCAATTACCGTCAGTGATTTAGCTTGATTTCGTCTCCCTGTCTGATGTAAAAACCCTGCGGCGTTTGCGTGTCCGAAAACGTGCTCGTTCAATTCCTGCCTACGAAGGGCGATCGCAGCCAGCTGCGAGAACCCACGGTCCTTCGGTCTTCGGAGATAACTTCTATGGCGGTGCGAAAGCTCGTCTCAGTTGCGTGTCTGGTCGTGATGCTCGCTGCGCTAGGTTTTGCTCAGGGAGCTTCAACCGGCGATCTGCATATCACCGTCAAGGACCCGAAGGGCGGCCTGGTGACCAACGCCAGCGTCTCGGCGCGAGATGAGACCAAAGGACTGGAGCGCGCGACCAACGAGAATACCGACGGCCAGTACCACATTTTGTTGCTGCCTCCCGGACAGTACACGGTGGCGGTACAAGCACCTGGTTTTGCTACGGCTACCGTGAAGGACGTTGCCATCACCGTGGGACAACTGGCGGAAATTCCCATCACGCTGTCGGTAGCCGGAACTCAGGAAGTGATCGATGTGAGTTCGGCAGCGGAACTGGTGGAAACGCAACGTACCTCTTCGACCGACACCATCGACCAGAAGCGCATCGACAATCTTCCGATCAACGGGCGAAATTACATTAATTTCGCTCTCACCGACTCGCAGGTGTTGCGCGACAACGCGCCCAGTATTGGGGCGGCTCCCACCTCCGGCCTCAACATGAGCGGGCAGCGGGCCCGGGCCAACCTGGTGAATGTCGACGGCGCCGATGCCACCGACAACTCCACCAACGGCGTTCGCTCCACGGTTTCGCAAGAGGCGGTGCAGGAGTTCCAGATCATCACCAACGGCTACGCGCCGGAATATGGCAGGGCGTCCGGGGGCGTAGTGAACATTATTACTCGCTCCGGATCGAACGACTTCCACGGGGACGTTTATGGCTATTTGCGCAACCGTAATTTTCAGGCGGTCAATCCGTTCAGCACGGTTCCCGATCCGGCTTATACGCGGGTGCAGGCGGGAACGGCATTTGGCGGGCCGATCAGGAAAGACAAGACGTTTTATTACTTTTCCTATGAAGTTACGCGGCGCCACGAAACCGGGTTCTCCAGCGTAGGCGCTCCCAATGGAACCTTTGGCATGGTGAACTTTGACGCTTCTCAAGTGTTCGTCGCGCCGCCGGGGTCGGGTTTCAACATCCAGGCCACCCCGCAACAGGCGGCATATTTCCAGCAGACGTTGCCCGCTGCCCTGGCGCAACTAGGGGCCATCAATCCACTTCTGGCCGCCGGTTATGGTAAGGAGGCGGCACTGTACGCGGCGTTTGTGGGGGGCTCGTCGGGGATCGCACTCAACGGAACCTATCCGGCTTCTTTCGCGGCGCTCGAAGGCAGCGTGATCCCAGGCCTGGCCGATACTCCTACCCCGCTGACCCAATTCATCACTTCCTGCAACGTGGCGCCCACTATCGCCAACCCCACCGGAAACCGGTTGTGCCACGGATTGCCGAATACTTTCCTCGGCTTTGTGCCGCAGGCGGGAAACTATCCGATTTTTGAGGGCACAAGCCTGTACTCGCTGCGTCTGGACCACAACCTGACGAGGAACAACCGGCTGACAATTCGCGCCAACGTCAGCCCCAGCACGGTCACTGGCATTCAGGTGAACGGCGAAAACCAGACCTACGGGCAGAACGCATTCTCGCGCACCTCCTCGCAAACCTACCGCGACGTGACCGGCGTGGTGCAGGACACCATGACGATCGGCACCAACAAGGTCAACGAATTTCGCTTCCAGTACGCTCGTCGCGGATTGCAGTATTTCTACTCCGACGCGCACGGCGGTTCCAACGTGGCCTCGAACATTCCGGGCTTCGGTTTTGTCGGCCGCGAGCCCTATTCATTCATTCAGCGGGTCGAGCAGCGCTATCAGTTCACCGACAACTTTTCCTGGACGATTGGCCGGCACGACACCAAGTTCGGTGCGGACTTCAACTATATTCCTCTTTCCGCCACCTTCACCGTGAACTATGGCGGTGTTTATGGCTTCAGTTCATTGAGCGCGGTAGACGTGGGCTTTTCCAATGCGTGCGCCAACAACGGCGCGCCGGCCGCGCTGTGCCCTGATTTTCCCGGCTTCACGGGGTTGCAGGCTTTCGGCTTGGGCATTCCCAGCACGCTGGTGCAAGGCATCGGCAATCCGAAGGACAGCTTTTCCAACCGGCCGCTGGGCGTATTCTGGCAGGATTCCTTCCGGGCCCGACACAATCTGACGTTCAATCTGGGGGTGCGCTATGACATCGAGTTCCCGCCCAAGTTCACCCAACCCGACGCTCTGGCTCTCGCAGCCTACAACCGGTTAGGCCTGCAGAAAGGCATCCAGACTGACACCAACAACATTCAGCCCCGCTTCGGCGTGGCCTGGGACCCCAGAGGGGACGGCAAGATGGTGGTGCGCGCCTCCTATGGCCTGTTCTACGATCACCCCCTGCTCGGGTTGTACTTCCTGGGCGACGCTTCCGACGGTTCCAAGAGCGGACAGTTGCTGTTTCTGGGAGCGGCTCCCTGCGACCTAAATGCGGCGCATGCGGGAGCAGGGAGCCTGAATGCGACCAACATATTCCAGGGTATCCTGACCACGAATACATGTTTGCCCGTAATTCCCGGGTACCAGCCAAACCAGCAGCGCTTTGATCCCTCAAACGCCAACCTGTTCATCAACCAGAACTATCTGACTGCCTCGCCCTTTCCGGTAGCTTTCCAGCCCTTCGGCTATCCCCAAGGCAAAGATTTTGTCTACGCCTATGCCCAGCAGGCAAACCTGACCCTGGAAGAGGATCTGGGACACAATATGTCATTCAGCCTGGCCTACAACTTCAACGGCGGACGCCACCTGAACCGCCCCATCAATGCCAACACCACGCGTGGCGATCTGGCTGTGAGAAATTGGCAGGTGGCCCTCAACGATCCAACGTCAAATGCGGCCGCCGGGCCGCTTTCTGTCGGCGCCGGCCCGGCACCATGCGGATTCGTCGGTGGCGTGCCCTGGGTCTCTGCCGCTCTGACGAATTTCTTTCGGCCAGGCGGCCTGAACCCCGCTATCGCCAGGGCATTGATTGGCACGCCTGCGCAGGGCTGCATCAATGCGGCTCTGGCGATTTTGCAGCAGGCAGGGCTTAGCACAGCGTGTGATCCCTCGACCACGGGACTGGCTGGTTGCGTCCCGTTCAGCGACATGGATGCTAACTACTCCAATGGGAGCTCGATCTACCACGGGCTGACCGCCAATCTAAAAAAACGCTTTGGCAATCACTACGAATTCCTGGCGTCGTATACCTGGTCGCACGCCATTGACGACTCCACTGACTTGCAATCTCCGCTGGCGCCACAGGACAGTTATTTCCCGAGTCAAGAGCGTTCGACGTCATTGTTTGACCAGCGTCACCGCTTGGTATTCAGCGGCGTATACCAGAGCGGCAAGCTCACCGGCTCGGGCTTTGCCAGCCGCTTTTTCAGCAACTGGACCTTCGCGCCGATCCTGGAAGTCGCTTCCGGCCGGCCGTTCAACATCATCACTGGCAGCCCGGCGGATAACTTCCAGTTTTCGCCCAGCACCAGCCGCCCCAACGTGGTGGCTGCGGGCGCGCCGCCAACTCCGTGCGGACCGACGGTCGCTTCGAAGTTCTCGCCCACGGGATTTTTCCAGGAGGCGTGCTATGTCCAATTTGCCGCGCCGGGCACCACGCCGACGCTGCAAGCGCTTGATGGCAATCTCAGCCGCAACGCCGGGGTGAGGCCGTGGACGGTGTACAACGATCTACGGGTGTCCCGGCGGATCAACTTCGGGGAACGCATAAGCGCGGACTTGATCGCAGACATTTTCAATCTGGCGAACAAGTACAACGTGGCTGACGTGAACCCATTGTTCACCAGTGCGGGACAGGCGACCGCGGCCTCGGATCCCCGCCAGTTTCAATTCGCGATGAAGCTGAACTGGTAAGGCGGACGCCGGACCTCGGACATGAACTTCTCTATGTCATGGTGAGCGGAGGTTGAGTGGCCGCTTACGGCCGCTCATCCGCAGTCGAAGCACCCCTATTCCCTTCTCGAGTGCCTTCTGGCGCGAAGCTGATCCTCATTCCGATATGTGAGCGGCCGGATTGGACCCATTTATCTTTATGCCGCTTGCTCTGTCGCCCAGTCGCATAAGGGAACAGGGGTCGTTCGACTCTCCGCTTCTTCCCAAGCGAAGAAGCGGCTTCGCTCAGGATGACATGGAGAGCTGGGGCCGAGGTCTGACGTCCGACGCCCGACCTCCGGCGTCTGCTAGACTGGTTTTCTATTCTTGGCGCTTGCCGGAGACTCCCTCAAATGTCTGAAACCCATGCACCCACGGCGCGGACGCGTGTCGTCCGCGAGGCTCATCGTGGGGTTTATGAGCGCGCGGCCGCTTACCAGATTCTCGATGAAGGCTTCATCTGTCACGTCGGTTTCACAGTGGACGAGCAGCCGTTTGTGATTCCGACCGCTTACGGACGATCGGGGGACAATCTCTATATTCACGGCTCGGCGGCCAGCCGGATGCTGCGCAATCTCGACAAGGGCATTCCAATGTGCATCACCGTGACGCTTCTCGAGGGCCTGGTGCTGGCTCGCTCGATTTTCAATCACTCGATGAATTATCGTTCGGTGGTCGTACTGGGCACGGCGGTTGCAGTGCAAGACGTGAAAGAAAAACTTGAAGCTTTGAAACTGCTTTCTGAGCATATCTTGCCCGGGCGCTGGGCGGAATCACGTCAGCCCAACGAGAGAGAACTCAAGCAGACGCTGGTGATGCGGTTGCCGATCGAGGAATTTTCCGCGAAAGTGAGGCAAGGGCCGCCGATTGACGACGAAGATGACTACGCGTTCCCAACCTGGGCCGGAGTGATTCCGCTGGAGATGGTCCCGGGTGCGGCGATCGACGATCCGCGGCTGGATCCGAACAGACCGGTGCCTGCCTATGCGCGCGCGTATTCGCGCAAGCGGTAGCTCGAAGGCCAAAAAAATCAACCACGCGTTTCGCGGATTTACGCGGATCAAATCTGATTCGATGGTTGAAACGCGCCAAATCGAAAATCTACAATCAAGAATCTGAAATCTTTTTAGTTCGTGGGGTGGGTTTCGTATTCTGAGGTTGTCATGTCGGGTTCGTTTTGTTCGCACTGCCGAATTTCCAAAATACGTGACGTCACGATCGGTGTGCGATAACCAGGATGCCGGAATTCCAGGTGCATTCCTCGGCCGACAAAACCTATCTTAAGCATCGAGCCGCCCCAGGAGGAACCTTCGATTCTCACCAGCACGGGCTCGGGACAGAATGCAGGATGACCCCAAATCCAAGCCTCGCCCCGCCCGCGATGCACCACCGTATACCAGCGATGCTGCGTCTGAATCTGCAGCATGGCCCGGGCAGGAATATCCTCGAGAAAGGCGCCACCTTGAATCTCCGACTCAACGATGTTGCGGTTCACGGCATCGTCGAGATTGGGATGACAACGAAAGAACTGCGGGCAGGTGTCCACCGAGTCCCCCTGTACCTAGATCGAGTATAAACCTGCGATGCAAAATGAAAAGCGTCATTGGTACTAGTCTGCCCGGGTACTAGTCTGCCGGTTCCCGGTTCAAACCTCTTGCATGGTGGGAGGGGCCGCGAGTATCATGCCGCCCCTGTCCCTAAAGTAACGGAGAGTACCTCATTACGGATTGACCCTTCAAATTCGTGGAGAGTACGATTCATTATCTCAGGAGGCTGCGCTGCCCGAAGTAACCCCGGACAGGCAGTGCAATGGGCTTGTAAGTCATAGATAAATATGGGGACGAAGAAGCTCAACCTGTTGACTACGACCCTGGTGGCGCTGCTTCTGGCCGGCACGGCCTGTCATACCGAGCAGGGCCAGGCGAAGCTCCCAGCACCCCAAGCTAATGCTCCGGCGCTGACTGCCGCAGTTCCAGCAGTTCCAGCGTCCGGGCCTCAGGAACTATCGGATTCGAAGCCAGCTACTCCCGAACCAGTCCAAACTGCTCCCCAGCCCAAGCCCGATCCTGTGGCTAATGTGATTGCGAATGCTGAGAAGGAATATCGGGCGGGAGAGGATAAGTTTAAGGCCGGAGACCTGGAAGCAGCCAAGCGGAATTTTGATCACGCGGTTGACCTGCTGCTGCAAAGTCCTGCCGAGATTCGCTCGGATGAACGGGTGCAGCATGAACTGGAGCGAGTTCTCGAAGGTGTAAACCGCCCGGAACTGGCTGCCCTGCAGTCGGACAACCCGGCACCGCAACAGAAAGCGCAGCCTGCGCCGATTGATGAAGTCAACGAGGTCACGCCTCCGGTTGACCCCAACGTCAAAGCGCGTGCCGAAGCCGAGATCAAGGCTACGCACTCAGACCTGCCGCTCATGTTGACTGACCAAGTGGCAGGCTACATCAATTATTTTTCCACCACCAAGGGACACGAGACGCTGCAGCATGCCCTGGAGCGCGGCGGGCGCTATCGAGAAATGATTGAGAGCACGCTGCGGGAGCAGGGCGTTCCCCAGGAACTGATCTATCTGGCCCAGGCAGAGTCCGGTTTCCACCCTCTTGCGCTATCGCGGGTAGGGGCCCGCGGCATGTGGCAGTTCATGTCCAGTCGCGCGCGGGGCTATGGTTTGCAGCACAATTTATGGGTTGATGAGCGCCAGGACCCGGAAAAATCCACTCGCGCCGCTGCCCATCATCTGAAAGATCTGTACAACCAGTTTGGCGACTGGTATCTGGCCATGGCCGCGTACAATTCCGGACCGGGCACGGTGCAGAGTGCGGTCAAACGCACTGGATACGCCGATTTCTGGGAGCTCTACAGGCGCAATGTGCTGCCCAAGGAAACGCGCAACTACGTGCCAATCATTCTGGCCGTCACTATCATGGCCAAGAACCCGGCGCAGTATGGATTGGACGACGTCGTTCCGGAGCAGCCGGTTCCCTATGACGCGGTGAAGATCGACTATTCGGTCGACCTTCGTCTGGTCGCTCAGTGCGTCGATGTTTCGCCCGCCACCCTGCAGGACCTGAATCCCAGCCTGCTGCGTCTGACCACTCCCAAGGACCAGACCTTTGAGCTTCGTTTGCCGGTTGGCACCAGCGACCGCTACCTAGCGGCGATCGAACCCATCCCTCCGCAGATGCGGGTGTGGTGGCGCTATCATGAGGTGACCGCAGGGGACACGCTGGCCTCGATTGCCCGCACCTATCGCACCAGCCCAAAGGCCATCGAAAAAGAGAACCATCTGCTGGGCGACGATGAAATGAAACCGGACAGCAAGCTTATTATCCCGATTCCGCCGGGCCAACATGCGGCCACCGAAGACGGCGCCAGCTACGCCCGCCACACTTCCCGTTACAAAGTGCGCCGGGGCGACACGGTTCAGACGGTGGCCGACAATTTCAGTCTTCCGCCCACCATGATCCGCCGCTGGAATCACCTCAGGGGAGACAGCTTGCGCGGCCGCCGTATTGTGTACGTTCACCTGCCGGTAACCCCGAGCGCCCTGGCCAGCCAACCAGCGCCAGGGTCTAAGTCTAAATCCAATAGAGGCTTACACCCGACCACTTCAAAGACGGTACAGCGTTACAAAGTGCAGCCCGGCGAGACTCTGATCTCCATTGCCAGCACTCACCACACTACGGTCGAAGCCTTGAAGCGGGACAATGGCGGCTTGGCGATGCTGCGCCCCGGCATGGTTCTGGTAATCAAAGACGTCCGATAAAGGCGCGCTCCTGGGCGCAGGCTACCGGCTTCCAGCTCATCCCGGTACAGGAAATTCCTGAAATGAAATACACTCGACCTCTGCTATTCCACTTTGCCGACTCGGTGTAATATGCAACCTGCGAACAGCTGGTTCTCTCTACGGTCTTGCGAAAACGCTGTGCTATAATCGCGCCCCGTTCAGCCAGCACGGTAGTCTTTCAGTTGTCAGTTGTCTTTATTATTCCCTTAGTACCCGCAGCGCTTGCCCAGCGGCCCGCGCCCGGCGCGGCCCAAAACCAGGAGGAAAGATGATCTTTGACGATACCCTCTACGCACGTGACAACGAGATGGATGAATTCGGCGACAGCGGAGCCTACGGCGATTCGCTGGAAGAAGACTACGAGGAGGAAGAAGAGGAAGAGGAAGCTGAAATAGCGGGCGTGATCGAGCCGCAGCCGGAGCCGGTTACGCCAGCTCCAGCCGCCCCCCGACCCTCCGGTGGCGGAGGCTCGCCGAAGCCGCCGCGCAAACCAGCGGCAAAAAAACCTGCCAGGAAGAAGCCGGCCCGAAAAGTTGCCAAGAAGAAGCCGGCCAAGAAGAAGGCGGCGCGCAAGCCCGCAAAGAAAAAAGTCGCGAAAAAGCGGCCCGCACGCAAGGCTAAAAAGTCAGCCGGTCGCAAAGGCAAACGCGGTCGCCGGTAGGCGCAAACTCCGGTCCTCGCACTGATCGGGAGATTCGAGCAGGCGAGGACCACCTCAGCTTCCTGCAAATCGGTAGCGCTGCGGTCGATACCGACGCTATGCGGCTTTGGGCAGCGTCGTCGTTCCGGTCAGCTTGCGTATCCCCAGCGACATCATCACTCGCGCGACTCCGCTCATGATCATGCTCACACCCACGAGCGTGCCGATCGCCCAGGCCGAACTGGAAGGCCAGTGGAAACCGATGAACAGCGCCAGCAGCAGCGTCACCAGCCCATCGAACAGCACCCATCCCGCCCCTCGCGCGGGGCGCAGGTTGAAGTAAAGTACGACATCCAGTACGCCTTCGATGAGAAACAGAGACGCCAGCAAGAGGGTCAATGAGGCCACTCCCAAAAGCGGATGCAGGAGCAGATATCCGCCAAAAGCGAAGTAGGCCAGACCCACCAGCAACTTCCAGATCATGCTACCCGCGCCGTGAGCGTGAAATGCTACCACCAGATGAACGACACCGGCCAGAATGATCAGCCAGGCGATGAGCGCATTGACCGCTACCGCCGCGAGGAGCGGCGTGCCGAGGGCCACCACCCCAAACAGAATAAGCAGGACTCCCCATAGAATCGACCAGCCGGAAGCCTGCCGTAACAGTGAGCCCGGTGATTGTGCGACCATTGGTGCCTCCTTGGTCCAGTCTAGCGACGGCACATTTGACGGCACATTCTGCTCCCTGGGCACGATTTTCGCAAGCGGGACTCTGGCACCCATCCTGGGGCATCCATGCAGTGACGTGGCAACTCTTCGCTCTCGCTGGATTGCGATTTGGGTCCGGCGGATGGCTTACTTCTTCCCCGCAACCGCGTGCAGGCACTTGGCGTAAAGCTCCAGCAGATGTCCAGCGTACTCTTCCGGCTTGGCCGCCGCTCCGGTACCCTGGAACCCCACTCCTGACGAACTCGTGCGGCCGTAACCAGTGGTCATGGCGACAAACTTCATGAGATCCAGTGCGATATCTTCATTGCGGCGCCATCCAGTTGCCGCGCCTGCTACTTCCTCCATGAAATTCCTCCGTGTCGTAGCTGATGATAGCAGAAGGCTTTCGATGGCAGTGGTGGGGCAGTTTCAAGTTTCCAGTTTCCGCTTTCGAAACTGGCGGACACTCTCGTCCGCCGCCTTTGACCTGGACTCTGCATTGCGACGGCAGGGATTGCCTAGTGTGACCACACAGTCCGCGCAAAATTCCCCACGCCAAACGATTACGTCGGACAAGTCAACTTCAGAAGCGGCGGACAACAGTGTCCGCCCCACTCGGGTCGGCTCAGTTCACATCCTGCAAGATAGTGTAAGAAAAACCGCCGGACGGGTTGTTCAACCCCACGAATGTCCGAACTTGGCCCGAACTCAAGGGGAGCGAGCCGGTGTCAATGACGGCGAATTTCTGGCCCACCGACGTGAGCTCGATCTCGTAGGTGCCCGCCGCCAAAGACTGGTAGCTGGCGATCGCGCCAAAGCCCAAATTGGTTAGCGTAGGGCTCACGGTAGTCAGAGCGGTTCCTGGGGTAACAATGTAGACATCGGCTGGTCCCAGGTTCGGCGAAGCATTGACCAGGCGAATTTTGAAATCGCCCGAGGCTGGCGCCGAGTTGTTGTCGGTAAGCACGAGGTTGGCGATTGATGAAGAAAAGTTGGAAGAAATGACAGTCGTGTCCGAACCCGAGATGAGACTGATGGATTGTTGCAGGAGCGTAGTGCTTGATCCCGAAGGCTCAATTCCAATCTGACGGGACCCGGATTTCACAGATAGATAGCCGGTGCTGGTGCCATAAGCGAGGTTGTTCGACACCGATTTACTGTCCACCAGCACGTCGAGACTGGATTCGTCCGGCACCGCATTCATCAGGCGGAAGCGAGTGTCTCCTGCTGAACCACATCCCGCCATGAGAAGGATTGTTGCCAGACCCAGGATGCCGGCACACAACGACATCAAGCGCAAGATTCGTCCCACGATTTCACCCCTTGGATTTTGAAAGTTTGGAATTTACGCGCTGAACAAAAACTGACTGATGCAGAGGGTTCAATCCGGAGTTGCAACCGCTGCGTAAAGAGTGCGTCAAGACAGGTAAAGACGTGCAAAGCAGTCGTCGGTCGATTGCTTTACGAACTTTTACGTGACTTTACCAAGTCTTTACTTTATTGCTGATCGCGAAGTGTTCTAACTAGTAGATACATTTTTCCTCCGGGAGTCGAAAGCTTCCAGCAATCGCATGAATATGAATTGGAGTGTACCTACATGTGGAATTCAATAGTCCCCAAGGGATTTTATTTCAGTCGGAGCGAGCGCCGATCGTTGGTTGCCACTCCGGTTGCCACTGCCTTTCTTGCAGCGTTGCTTAGCCTGGGCTTCGGTGCGGGGAATGCCTTTGGGCAGGATGCACAGGATGCGCCGCCACCTCCGCCGCAGCAAACCGGTCAGCAACCAGACCAGCAATCCGGCGCGGGGATAGGACGGGGCATGGGTCATCGTCCAATGCCGAGTGTGGACGATCAGATCAAGCACTTAACCAAGAAGTTGAAACTGAGCGATGACCAGCAGGCGAAGCTGAAACCCATCCTCGAAGACCAGCGCAAACAAATGGAACAGATTCACAACGACTCGTCGCTTTCCCGCGAAGACCGGTTCAGCAAGATGCAGGAGCTTCGGCAAAGTTCCGACACTCAGATCAAGAGTGTGCTGAACGATGACCAGCAGAAGAGTTTCGACAAGATGCGCGAAGAGCAACGAGACCGGATGAAGCAATGGCGCGGAGGCGGCAACGCTCCTCCCGCCGGTGCCAGCCCGGACAATCAGTAAGACGGCGCCGGACGTCGGACCTCAGACCTCAGCTACAACCGAACCCCTGAGGTCTGAAGTCCGACGTCCGAGGTAAGATTTTTCTCCCAAGCCTCTGGGCCCGGCAACTCTTTCGCGTCGCCCGCAAGAGTTGACTGGTTCAGAGGCTCCCTTTTTGCGGCCGCCTGTACATCTTATTTGCTTTGGACCGCCCCCGTTGCTTTGGCGAAGGCGCTGCGCGGATTGAGCTGCACCGCCTGTTGCAACGCCTTCTCAGCGTTTGCGGCGTTCCCGTTCTTGCGACAGGCGATGGCAAGCCAGACGAAATCCTCGTCGGAGCTTGGGTCAAGCTGGGTAGCCTTGCGAAAATTCTCGATGGCCTTGTTGATATCTCCGCCGAACATCTTTGGCGCATAGAAGTATTGCCTTCCCAGACTTGCATATACCCGAGGATTACCGGGCGCAAGCTCCAATGCTTTCTTGTTTTCCGCGACTATCTTCGGGCCGAAACGCGGACCAGCAAGAAATCCGCCCAGACCGATTTTGCGGCCGTAGAGGTCGGCGAGCAGGCTGTGCGCATCCGCGGATTTGTCATCCAATCCGATCGAGTGTTGTACGGCAGTGATGGCCTCCTCAAGCGCCTGCTCAGCGGGTTTGTTCTCGTGACGGGCTGCATAAGACTCCACCAGATAGGAATCCACTCGCGCCAGCTGATAGAAGTAGACCGGGCTGCCGCTGGTCTGCACCAGGCGGCTGAAGTAGTTTTTGGCGTCGGCGAGGGGTTTCTCCTCCAACGTCGTGCGGCCCTCTTCGAGAAGACGCAAGGCGTCGGCCAGGACGGGATCTGGCGCTTGAGCCAGGCTCAGGCAGGAGGACAGGAGAAGAAGCAAAATTGTTTGCAGCCGCATCCTGCTGGGTATTGTAGCGCCCGGGGAAACGGAGGCGTGCGCATCGAGGCATCCCGCGCGGCCTAGGGCTGACTCTACTTTGCCTGGGGCATTTCGCACATCAGGGCCAGCAGATTCTTTTCGGGATCGCGGAAGAAAGTCATCCACAGATCGTGGGTCGGCATTTTCGCGATCAGATGAGGCGTGTCTTCGAAGTGCACGCCACGGCTGAGCATTTGCCGGTGTGCGCTTACGATGTCGGGTACTGTAAAGTACAGAACTGAGCTGGGATGGTCGAACTCCGGCTTCTCGGGACGGCTGAGCATAAGGCGAACTCCGCCACAGTCGAAGAACGCCAGGGCGCCGGTGGTGAACAACAGGGGTAGGCCGAGGATGTCCCGGTAAAACGCGGTGGCACGGTCGACATCGTAAACGTTGATCGCGATCTGGCCGAGTCGCGAAATCCTGACAGGCAGGGTTGCGGAAGTCATGGCGGTCAGCCTCCAAGCTCAATCGTTAGTACAGCTAACTATATTTCATGGGTGAACGCAAACCAAAAAAAAGGCCTTTGCCGGAGACGAGCGCCATCGCCGACCGGCTGCATTCGACAGCCATACACCTGCTGCGCCGGGTGCGCAAACAGGATGCCGCCACGGGCGAAGGCCCGGCCCGGCTCTCGGCATTGTCGGTGCTGGTCTTCGGCGGTCCGATGACGCTGGGCCAGCTGGCGGCCGCCGAACAGGTGAAACCCCCCACCATGAGTCGCATCGTGACCGGACTGGAGCACAGCCGGTTGGCGGAGCGTAGGACGGATTCGAAAGATGCGCGGCGGGTGCGAATTCACGCCACCGCGAGCGGCGAGCACCTCCTGCATCAGGGCAGGCGGCGCAGAATTGAATATCTGGCGCGCTACCTCGACGGGCTGACCGGGCAGGAGTTGGCCACTCTCGATGAAGGGGTCCAAGTGTTGGAAAGGGTTCTGCGTGACTGGCCGTCGGAAGGATGACCAGCCGAATTTCAATCAACAATCTGGCTAGGTCTCAATTCCCACGTGGCCAATGCGCCCGATCAAGTAGTCATGGACTTTCTTGCCCGACTCCATGGCCATCACT
This sequence comes from uncultured Terriglobales bacterium, assembly GCA_955652395.1. GTDB lineage: Bacteria > Acidobacteriota > Terriglobia > Terriglobales > Acidobacteriaceae > JAIQFF01. The sequence continues at coordinate 40,159 of CATPBJ010000184.1, forward strand.
TCGACCGGATAGGCGTGGTTGTGAGGGCGCAAAACCAGGTGATTCCCGGCAACCTACACGTATTTCACGGTGCAGTTTCCGTTGCGGGCAACCGCGTACATATTGGATTCGCCCTTGCGATAGGGCTTGAGTGAATTGTAGTGGCGGTCAATCAGGACAAGTGCCCCGGGCAGGAGGCGAGGATACATGCTCATGCCCTCGCGCCCGTCGGCCCGGATGATTACGAAACGCTCCCAGCCTTCGCGGTCACCCTCCATTTCGGGGCGCAGCTTGCACAGGAAACTTTTCTTGAGCTTCAGAATGTCTTTTACCTTCATGCTCATGATCAGAGGCTGACGCGCTGCGACAGCCCCGTCGACCAGAAGGACATTGTCGAACTCATCCTCACTGGGGGGACCGATGCTGGCGCGCTTGTTGATTTCGCTGGGATCGGTATAGCGTATTGCTATTCAAAAACACGAAGGAACATCTGAGAGGAAATATTTCTTTCGACTTTTTTGGGGAAATCAGGAGCTATACGATGAGCGCCTGGTATAGCCATTTTCCTTGAGGGGGATTTCATTTACCAGAGCACAGCAACTCACCATCCGCGAGCGAGGAAAACAGTTTCGGGGAATTTCGGCGCAAGGTGCGAGCCGCGGAAATGCTTTCTTCCGCCATGGAGCGGCTATTGCGAGAGCTCCAGTTTACGGGCCGGCTCAGCGTCGTGGTGTAGAATAGCCGCGTGCCGACATCCGGCTATGAGGAGGGTTATTTCCGCCGGCCTACAGTTTCTTAGTTGAGGTTCAGGCCAACATTTCCCCATTCAAACATTACCACGCACTCATAACTACTAGTCCCGACAGGTCGTCGTACGAGAAACGAGCCCTGTGACCGAGCAATCGGCACGGGGCCTTTTAGTTTGCTTGCAGCGAGTCAGCGATGGAGGCAATCATGAAGATCGAAGATCCGGAAGTGATCCAGTTGGAGCTGAAGTATTGTGAACGTTGTGGGGCGCTGTGGTTGCGACTCCGCGGGGCGCAGCAGGTCTATTGCGCTCCGTGCGATCTGGAAATGCTGGACCTGTTCTGTCCGCGCCAAGTGAGCAGCAGACCGCGCTTGCCGGCAAACCATAAGATCGAAGTCAAGGCGCAGCCTGGCGATCTATCGGCCATTTGCGGAAAGGGAGGAACGGCATGACTCTCATTCCGTGTTTTTCGCCAAAGCTGCGATCGTCAGGAAGTCAGATGAAGTTGCGGACCCATTGGGCCCTTACCGTGCGAATACGAGGACGGGGCCAAGGTCGCGGCGGAGCTATGTACCTCAAGTCAGGGGGCGCGATCCCGATTTGTGGTTGTATCGGGAGCGAACTCCCGCCATGCTGAGACGGTATCAGCGCCTGTCGGTGGAAGTGGGACGACTACCATCGCTGTTGGGGCGGGAATTTTTCCGGACCCGAGTGACCTCGTATCACGGCCGGAACCTTTGAAGATTCTGCTGGGTTGCTGGCGGCGTGGGACGGCGCTTCCCGGAAGCGCTGGACCGGCTGACGGAAATCTTTCTGGAAGCTGGTTTGTTGATTCGGCTGCCGGCAACCGATGTCGCCCGGGCGAACCACTGTCAAGAGCGAAGAATCGAAGAAATTCCTGCAAGTGCTTCTGCCCACAGGGAATAAATTTTGGGAAAGCATGTACCATTTCCCCAATCGACTTGCTATTCTAGATTCAGAGTTTGAGAAACAGGAAGCTGGCGGCGCGCTGCAGAGCGCGCCCTTTTTTCTTGGCGACAAAATGGGTCGGGGACGAACGCGAGCATGAAGAAAGCGAAACTGCGAACGGGAACGGCACAATCGAAAGGGCCTTTGTCAGCGAAGGCAGCCCCGCGGAAACCGCTGGACCTGGCGGAAATCCGGCGGCAGATCACGGACCTCGTGGGCAATGGCGCCGTGGGCATGGTCGAGACCACGATGGAAGAAGTCGGGAAGGGCCACTATCTGGGGATGAAATACCTTTTCGAGATGATTGGACTTTATCCAGCGACCTCCACAGACGACACGCTCATCCAGGATTCGATGGCAGCAACGCTGTTGCGAAGGCAGGGGCTTGCCGAAGCGCCAATGGCGGAATCAAAAGTTACCAAAGACTCTGGAAGACCCGTTGCGGCCACCGAGGATGTTTTAGAATGAAAGTCAGTAGTTGGGCGATAGCAGCCAACCGTTGGTCGCAGGCGGCGGGCCGCTTGTCCGCGACCTTCAGCGGCTGCGCCGGTACGCGGACAGGACGGTCGGTGGCATATCAGCCTTTACTGCACGGGGCTTTCAGAATGGACATGACTTGGGTGACCGGCCGAATCGCGGTCGGCGGTGGCATCTGGACGGCAGAGAACATGGCGGCGGTGGCACAGGCGGGCATAACCCACATCATCGACATGCAGATCGAATTTGACGACACCCAGCTGGCCGGTCCGTATGCCATCGAAGTGCTGTGGAACCCTATTGACGATGATTTTCAACCCAAGCCCCCCGAGGTATTTCAGCGCGGAGTGGAATTCGCGATCGAAGCGCTCGAACAGGATGAAACGAAGCTTTTCATTCATTGCGCGGCTGGGGTGCACCGGGCGCCGATGATGACCCTGGCGGTGTTGTGCTCGCTGGGCTGGACGCCAACGGCGGCACAGGACTTGATCGAGAAAGAACGTCCGGTAGTGGATTTCGCGGATGTCTACTTGCGCAGTGTGGAGAGGTTTCTGGATCAGCAGGTGAGAGCGGGAAAATAGAACACCAGTTCTTGGTTGCCAGTTCCCGGTTGTCAGTCACTTTCTTAATCGATCGGGAGCTGAAAGATCGGGAGCTGAAAAGAAGAACGCGGCGATGTCGTTTGTGTCTGCTGCGTTGCAGTTGACCGATGCCGTGACTTGACGCCACATTGTTGACCCGAAGAAGTTCAAGCACGGCCTGAGTACGGTGATCGATGGCACCGTGCTTTGTTTGAATCCCTCGACGTGGGCCAAACCTACTCAGCCGTGAATCAGCCGATTTCTTCGGACCAGTTCTCAAGCGTCTTCTTGACCTGGGCCATGAACTGGTCGGCGACCGCGCCGTCGATGAGCCTGTGGTCGTAGCCCAAAGTCAGATGGACGATGGAACGGATCGCGATCGAGTCGTTGCCATCGTCGTCGGTAACCACCATCGGCGCCTTGGTAATTCCACCTACGCCCATGATGGCCGAGTTCGGCTGGTTGATGATGGGCAATCCGAAGACCGCGCCAAACTGGCCTGGGTTGGTGATGGTGAAGGTCGAACCCTCGACTTCTTCCGGCTTGAGTTTCTTGTTGCGGGCGCGCTCGCCCAGATCGCTGATGCCGCGCTGCAGGCCGAGGAAGTTGAGGTCGTCGGCGTTCTTCAGCACCGGAACGATCAGTCCCCAGTCAAGCGCGACCGCGATTCCGAGATTAACGTGGCGATGATAACGGATGCTCTCGCCTTCGACCGAGGCATTCACGATGGGAAACTGTTGCAGCGTGATGATGGCCGCACGCGAGAAAAATGGCATGAAAGTGAGGCGGGCGCCGTGTCGTTTTTCAAAGCCGGACTTGGTCTTATTGCGCAACTGAACGATGCGAGTCAGATCCACTTCGAACATGCAGTGGACGTGGGCGCTGGTGCGCCGCGACTCGATCATGCGATGGGCAATGATCTTGCGCATCTGGTTCATAGGCACCAGGTCGCCGGGAATGGATGCTGGGGCGGGAGAGCTGCCATCCGATTTCGCCGGAGGTGCAGGTCTGGCAGGAGTAGCCGAGACCGCCGCGTTCGGCGCACTCTTCTCCAGAAAAGCAGTGATGTCTTGTTTGGTGATGCGTCCGCCCAGTCCGGTTCCGGGAACTTGCGCGAGATTAATGTTGTGCTCGCGCGCGATCTTGCGGACCAACGGGGACGAGCGAGCGTGGTCTTCGTCCTCATGCGAAACCTGGGGTTGTGAAGGTTGGGCATCGGCCCTGGGTTCAATAACCGGGGCAGACGTTTTCGCTGGAACTGATTCTTTTTTTGCCGGCGGAGGCGGAGTCGCAGCTGCGGCCGCTGGTTTGGCGGCGGCGCTCTCGCCATCCGCGGAAATCGTGCCCACGACCGTGTTCACCTGAACGGTTGCGCCTTCGGCAACTTTAATGTCCTGGAGGACTCCCGAAGCTGGTGCAGGAATTTCGGCATCCACCTTGTCGGTAGAGATCTCGAACAGGGGTTCGTCGCGCTGCACCTTGTCACCGGGCTTTTTCAACCATTTGGTGATGGTCCCTTCAAAGATCGATTCGCCCATCTGGGGCATGACAATATCAGTCGGCATAAATCCCTTCCCCGCAGCTCTGCTCTGGCCCGCGCAACTGTACATTATATATATCGGCCAGGATATCCTGGCTGCACGGCCAGTATCTCTAATCGTGGTGCCCGTGTTCTTGCCCTTCGGGATTGACAGCGGGCGCGACGCCCGTGGACTTCTTCCAATAATCCTGCACCGCCGGGGGGAGCTTTTCGATGCGCGATAGGAAGGCCGTGACTTTCCACATGTCTTGTTCACTCAACACCTTGTTCCAGGCCGGCATGCCGGTATAGCGGACGCCCGTGCGAACGGCGTAGTAGATGTGCCACTCGGGATCATCCATGGGGTGGATGATCAGTTGCGGAACCGGAGGGTAGAAGGATGCTCCGAAGGGGCTGGGTTTGTTGTCGAGGTTGCCATGACACCCGGCGCAGTTCATGGTGTAGATTTTCATTCCGTCGATGAGGTTTTCGTCCGTCGGTGGCACCGGATTGGTCAGGCGCGGTGCGTGGCGCTCCATCGACGCATCCAGGGCGGACATGGCGACGCGGCGCTCGATTTTCGGCGGAACGGAGTCAGCATTCGTGGGCAGAAAGCCGAGCGTGGCGATGGCCAGCCCTCCCAGGAAGAGCAGGACCAAGGTGGCCACGACGCCGAGGATGAAATCACGCATTCTTGCCTCCTTAAGACTTCACTCATGCTTTTAGAAGACGCAGCTACTGATGGTCGGGCGGAGCTGTGTGGTGCAGGATGGCGCGGGCGTCCTGCGCCTCTGATTCTCTCACTCGCAGCTTGATCCCGCCGAGTATGTGCGAATGCCAGCCGCCGATGCGAAGCATGTTTTCATCATACGCGAAGCACTCGATATCCGCGGATTCCAGGCGGGTGCGGGCCAGAAGGAATTCCGTCTGGCTGTGAAAGACCGCGATGGTTACGAGATTTTCGTGCATGGTCCCAACTGACGATGGAACCTCAATAAGACTTCAGTCGCCGGGCTTCGCGCAGCACGTTGCTCACCTGGGGCAGGAAATATTCCTCCTGCGGCGGCGAAAACGGCACTGGAGAATCCTTGGCGGCAATGCGAACGATGGGGCCGTCGAGATCGTCGAAAGCTTCTTCATTGATGATGGCCGCAATTTCGCCGGCGAGGCCTCCAGTGCGGGAATGCTCGTGAAGAATGATGACCTTGCTGGTCTTGCGGACGGTCGCGGCAATAGCTTCGCGATCGAGGGGCAAGACGGTTCGCAAGTCAACGATTTCGACGTCGATCCCTTCCTTGCTTAAGGTCTCAGCGGCTTCTTGCGCGGTGTACACCATGGCGGCGTAAGTAATGATGCTCAGGTCGCGGCCTTCACGGGCGATGCGCGCCTTGCCCAGCGGCACAATGTAATCTTCCTCCGGCACTTCTTCCTTGATGCGGCGATAAAGATACTTGTGCTCGAAGAAAATGACCGGGTTGTTGTCGCGGATCGCCGCTTTGATCAGACCCTTGGCATCGTAGGCGCTGGCCGGACAAACCACTTTCAGGCCGGGCGTGTGTACGAACCACATCTCCGGATTCTGCGAGTGAAAGGGGCCGCCGTGGACCTTGCCGCCGCTGGGCCCGCGGATGACCAGCGGTGCCGGAGCTCCCCAGCGATAGTGAGCTTTGGCCACCATGTTGACGATCTGGTTGAAAGCGCAGCCGATGAAATCCATAAACTGGAATTCGGCTACCGGGCGCATACCGATGAGCGAGGCGCCGAAGGCCGCGCCCACGATGGCCGACTCGGCGATCGGTGTGTCGATGACGCGCTCGGGGCCGAAGCGGTCAATGAAGCCGTCGGTGACTTTGAAAGCCCCGCCGTAGATGCCGATGTCTTCGCCCAGGCAGAAGACGGCGGGATCGCGCTCCATTTCCTCCCAGATGCCCTGGCGGATGGCTTCGAGATAGGTCAGTTGGGACATTGCTCTTACTTGTTCTCCTTAATCGTTGGAGAGCATAACTCGCTTGCGATGGGAAGAACGTGACAGACGTCACTTCAAATGCACTGCTGCCTCCACTTCCCCGGGACCGCCAGCGAGCCCCTTTCTGGCTTTTGGTGTTCCGTACTTCGGCTTGATTTCGTGGCATCCATCTTCGCAATACACACCGCCCGCTGCGGATTCTGGTTCCGGCATCGGACTGGCGACTGCGAAATTGCGGTCGGCTTCCAGTTGTTGATCAACACCAGCGGTCAGGTCTCGGTGCTCAGTTGGAGTCAGCCACTTTTTTACGTTTAACAGGTAATTTTCGATGCGGGTAATTGGGTCGCGTTTGCGCCAGTATTCGAACAGCGGTTTGGGAACGTAATCGGCGGCGTCGTGGATGGCGTGGCCTTTCATGCGCATCATCTTGGCTTCGATCAAGGTGGGGCCTTCTCCGCGGCGAGCCCGTTCGCAGGCTTCGTGGGCGGCGTCGTAGACCTGACAGGCGTCGGTGCCGTCAACGATCACGCCGGGAATGCCATAGGCGATGGCGCGCTCGGCGAGATCTTTCACGCGGAACTGCATGTCGGCGGGTGTGGAGTATGCCCAGAGATTATTTTCAACAATGAGCACGAGCCCAAGGTCCTGTACCGCGGCGAAATTCAAGCCTTCGTAGGTGACGCCGGTGGACTGGCCGCCGTCGCCGATGTAAGTCATGACGGCGATGTTGCGTCCCTGGAGACGCGCGCCGAGAGCCACGCCCGCGAGAACGGGGAGGAGGTCGCCCAGAGTCGAAACGGGAGCAACGATGTTGCGATCTTTGATGTCTCCGAAGTGTGACGAAGCGTCGCGGCCCCGGGTCGGCGAATCGGCTTTGGCCAAGTACTGCATCATGATGTCGCGAGGGGAGAAACCGCGGACCAGGGTCGAGCCCTGATTGCGGATCATGGGGCCCAGCCAGTCGTCCTTATGCAACGCATATGCGGAAGCGCAAGAGCAGGCTTCCTGACCTAGTCCGAAGTAAACGCCGCCGACTACCTTTCCCTGTTTGTAGAGATTTTCGAGCGCGGCCTCCATCTTCCGATTGAGCAGCATCCAGCGGTAGATCTCAATGCATCGCTTTTTGTTCAGATATTTTGATTCGCGGATGGGCGGGACTGGAGCGCTGAGGTCGCCGGTGACTTCGTAGCTGACTTTGCCGCCTTTGCGCCCCTGCCGGATCGAGAAGTTTGGCCTTTCGAGGCGATGATCAGGGATGGTGTAGGTACGTTGGTCGGGGCTGACGCCATTGCGCGTGGATTTGACGGCGAGTGGTTTGTTTTGTTTCTTGGCCATGTGCGGCTCGGCGCTATCCATGCTAACGCGGACAGCTGAATTCTGTCGCGTCGCAGGCTTCGCCGTCATTTATGCGCGGAATGTATCGGCTTTTTTGTGCAGCTGACGCAATTCTTCTGGCACCGAAAGGGGCACTCCCACGGAGTTTCCTAGTAGCGCATCCAGACTCTCCAGCCAGAGCATCTGGCTCTCGAAGACTACCCCGAAGTTGCGGGAGATGGAGTGGGCAACGTCTTGTAACGGAACCGGTCGGCTCAGCTCTTTCGCCATGGAAGTCACGGGCTTGGTGGTGATCCCACAGGGGATGATCAGGCTGAAGTAGTCGAGGTCGATGTTCACGTTGAGGGCGAAACCATGCGAGGTCACGGCGCGGGAAATGTGGACTCCGATGGCGGCCAGCTTTGCTTCTTCTTTGACTGTGTGGAGGCGGGTCTCAGACCCGCCCGGCCCGGGTGGAAGATCCGGGCCCACATGGTCTGTGTTGGTCCAGACGCCTGTGAGGCCGCAGATGCGGGCGGCAGAAATTCCAAAATCAGCGCAGGTGCGGATTAGGACTTCTTCGAGGCGGCGCACGTAATCGACTGCGCCTAGAGTCTTACGCTTCGCGTCGGGCGTTGCAATGGCGCGGAGATCGAAGATGGGGTAGCCGACCAGCTGGCCGGGGCCGTGGAAGGTGACATCGCCGCCGCGGTCGCACTCGAATACTTGCACACCGCGCTGGGCCAGCAGTTCGGGCGAAGCCACAATGTTTTTCTGCTTCGCATTGCGGCCGAGAGTAATGACTGGTGAATGTTCGAGCAGCAGCAGGACATCGCCGATGCGGCATTCTTTTCGGAGATCGACGAGGCGTTGTTGCAGGCTGAGGCCGGTGGCGTAGTCGACGGTGCCGAGTTGGAGGACGGAGATCATTGAGTCATTGTGTAATTTAGTAATTGGATAATTGAGCTACGTTCTGGTTGAGAACACTGGTCGCGTTTCAAATTTCTCAATTACCAAATTTCTCCATTACGCAATCCGTCACGCGTTGATCGCCATTCCATACACGCTGTTCGAGGCATCCAACATGGCTTCGGCGAGCGTGGGGTGGGCGTGAATCGTCCAGATGAGATCTTCTACCGTGGCTTCGAGTTCGATCGCTGCTACCGCTTCGGCGATGAGCTCGGTGGCTTGCGGGCCGATGATGTGCACGCCAAGAATTTCGCCATAATCGGCGTCAGAGACGATCTTGATGAAGCCCTCGTGCTGGCCGACGATTGAGGCTCGCGAGTTCGCGGTGAAGGGAAACTTGCCCACTTTGACGTTGTAACCGGCCTCTCCGGCTTTCGCTTCGGTCAAGCCGACGCTGCCAATTTCAGGATGACAGTAGGTCGCGTTGGGAATATGCTCCGGGTTGATCGGCTTGCCCTTTTTGCCGGCAATTTTGGTTACAGCCACGATGCCTTCCATCGCGCCGACGTGGGCGAGTTGCGGCGTCCCGAGCACGACGTCGCCGATGGCGTAGACGCCGGGCTCGGCGGTCTGCATCCAGCTGTCGGTTTTGACGAAGCCGCGGTCGGGCTTGATCTTCGTCTTTTCCAGGCCAATATTTTCAGTCCGCGGCTTGCGGCCGACTGCGATCAGGATTCGCTCGGTCTCGATTTTCTCCGGCTTGCCATTCACGCTGAAGTTGACGGTGATTCCTGATTTGCCCTTTTCGATGTTATCGACCTTGGCACCGGTGTGGAAAGCGATACCGCGCTTGCGGTAAACCCGCGCCAGTTCCTTGGAGATTTCTTCGTCTTCAATGGGAACCAGTCGGGGCAGCATTTCGATGACGGTGACTTCTGTGCCGAAGGAACGGAAGATGGAAGCGAATTCAACGCCCACCGCTCCGGCTCCGACAATCACCAAGGACTTGGGAATCTCCTTGAGCGCGAGAATCTCGATGTTGGTCAGGACCTGGTCGCCGGGCTCGAGGCCGGGAAGCATGCGCGCTTCCGAGCCGGTGCAAAGGATTACGTTTTTGGCTTTGACCTGGGTGGCTTTGCTGTCGGCGGTGACCTCGACGGTCAGCACACCGTTTTGCGCCGGGCCGGTCAGCTTGCCGTATCCCCGGATGGTTTCCACCTTGTTCTTCTTCATCAGGAACTCGAGACCCTTGGCGTGTTTGGCCACGATCTTCGACTTGCGTTCCTGGACCGCGGCCCAATTCAGCTTGCGGGCGTCCACGCCTTCGATGCCGAATTCCTTGGCGTCTTTCAGGTGGTCCCAGAGTTCGGCATTGAACAGGAGAGCTTTGGTCGGGATGCAGCCTACGTGCAGGCAGGTGCCGCCGAGCACGTTGTCTTTCTCGATGAGAGCAGTTTTCAGGCCGTACTGACCGGCGCGGATGGCGGCGGTGTAGCCGGCCGGTCCGCTGCCTATGATGGCAATGTCATAAATGGTTTCTGGCAAAGAAGTGGTCCTCACTATCAAGAGATGCCCGATGGCAAACCTTTGATTCTAGAACAGAGAGACGCGAAGTTGCGATAGCGGTCGTGCTGGTGGGCTCATTTTCCGGATTCCGAAAAATAATCGACGGGAACTTTCATCCCACGTTGGACGTAATATTGACGGTAGGAGCTCTCTATGCACGTCTTTGGGTTCTTCCTTTTCCCGTTCTTTGGATTTGGGTTTGTCCTCTATTTCCTGCCCACGATTATCGCCCTGCTGCGCGAAAGGCACGACAAGCTTTCCATCTTCCTGCTCAATTTCTTTTTAGGATGGAGTTTGATTGGATGGATCGTAGCCCTGGTTTGGGCGTGCAAGAATGACCGAGTCATCTACATCCAGAATCCTCAGCGCTACTAGCCCAGCAGCTTCGCCGCTTCTTTCGCGTAGTACGTGACGATGATGCTGGCTCCAGCCCGGCGGATCGAGACTAGAGACTCCATCATGACGCGTTCGCGATCGATCCAGTTGTTGCGGGCGGCGGCTTCGATCATGGCGTACTCGCCGGAAACCTGGTAGGCGGCCAGTGGGACGTCGAAGCGCTCGCGGGCGGCGGCGATCACGTCCAGATACGGCATCGCGGGCTTGATCATGATCATGTCCGCGCCTTCTTCGATATCAGCTTCAATCTCGCGCATGGCCTCGCGCAGGTTTGCGCCATCCATCTGGTAGGAGCGGCGATCGCCGAACTGGGGCGTTGAATCGGCGGCCTCACGAAACGGGCCATAAAAGCCGGACGCGAACTTGGCGGCATAAGAAAGGATAGGCCTGTTAGAAAGCCCGGCATGATCGAGCGCCTGGCGGATGGCGGCTACGCGGCCGTCCATCATGTCGGACGGGGCGATGATGTCGACACCGGCGCGGGCCAGTGAGACTGCGGTGCGGGCCAGTAGCTCAAGCGTGGCGTCGTTGACGATTTCGAATTCCGGTCCGGCAGGGCGAGCGGCAACTTCCGCCGCCGCTTCAATAGCCTTCATTGTTTCTTCGGGCTTTACCGCAACTGCCGTAATGGCGTTCCTCGCAGCCGCTCCGAGCGACTGCGGAGTATGTTCCTTGCGCACTACACCGCAGTGCCCATGAGACGTGTACTCGCAAAGGCAAACATCCCCAGTAATGATGAGGTTGGGGACCTCGCGCTTGATGGCGCGGGCGGCCTGCTGCACGATTCCGTTTTCCGCCCAGGCGCCGGTGGCGACTTCGTCTTTCGTTTCGGGCAGACCGAACAAGATGATCGCCGGAACCCCCAGCGAGGCGGTCTCGCGCGCGGCTTTCACCGCTGCATCCACGGAAAGATTGAAGACGCCCGGCATGGACCGGACTTCCTTGCGCACACCTTCGCCCGGACAGACAAACAAGGGGTAAACAAAGGCCTCGGGAGTGAGCCGGGTCTCGCGTACCAGCGTCCGCAATTGGTCATTTTGGCGGAGGCGGCGGAGGCGTGTGACCGGGAAGTTCATGGGTTGATTCTAGCAGAGCCTCCGGCGGGCAGGGCCACGGTCAGTGGTATAGCCGATGAGCGCGGGGTTCGGCTCGAAAAGCATGGTGGAAGCGTTCAAGATCGGCGCGCCATCGTTGCTCTGGAGTACTAAAGTAACGCTTTGTATATCCCGAAACCTAACCGGTGCAAGCGCAACCACTAGAATGCGGGATATCGATTTTAATAATTTCATGACCTCATGGCGCCATTGGCGGATTGCCGGTATCGTCGGCATACCTCTGATCTACGCTGGCGTATCGCTGAGCCGGTCTGCCGGTTTCGGGTTGCTGGCCTTTGGTGATATCGCTCAATTCTCACTCCTGTTTCTCGCCTTCCTGCTCATGCTGGCAAACGCGGTTTCGGCGCGTGGCCAGGCCCGGTTGTTTTGGGGTCTTATGGCCTTGGGCTGCCTGTTGTGGTCGGCCGATCTGGCCTTGTGGATGCTCTATGAGGTGATCCTGCGCCGGAGCATCCCTGAACCGTTTATCGGAGATGCCATCCTCTTTGTTCACGTGGTGCCGTTCATGGCGGCGGTAGCGCTGCGTCCCCACCAGTCCGAGGAAAGGAAACTGTATTTCAGCACATTGAACTTTTTGATGCTGCTGGTGTGGTGGATTTTCCTCTACGCATTCATCGTGTTCCCGGACGAGTATGTCGTGCTCAATGTTGCGGTTTACAGCCCGCATTACGATCTGCTTTATCTGGTGGAGAATCTGGCGTTCCTGGTCGTGCTCGGCGTGCTGGCGTGGAACGCGCGGGGCGCATGGAAAGAAATTTACCGGAATCTCTTTGTCGCTTCGGGGCTTTACGCTGTTAGTTCGCTGGCGCTGAACACCGCCATCGCTCGCGGTCAGTATCATACGGGGAGCCTCTATGACATCCCGTTCATTGCTTCGGTTTGCTGGATGATCTGGGCCACCCTGCTGGCGCGCGAGTTGAAGCCGCCTTCCCAGCCCGCGCCGTCAGAACTCTCGCGCTGGCAGATGATGGCTCCCATGCTGGCGATGCTTTCTCTTCCGGCGATGGGATATTGGGCATGGTTTCGGGACACGGCGCCGTCCCATCTTCGGCAGTTCCGGCTGCTGGTTACGCTGGCCGCGACACTGGTCCTGGGCTTGTTCGTATTTCTTCGTCAATTCCTGATGGATCGGGAACTGGTGCGTCTGCTGGAAGAGTCGCGTTCCAGTCTGGAAAACATGAAGCGCCTGCAGACCGAACTAGTGCAGAGAGAAAAGCTGGCATCGCTGGCCCAACTGGTGTCGGGAGCGGCCCACGAGATCAACAATCCTCTGGCTGCAATCCTCGGATACTCCGAGCTGTTGGCGGCCCAGGCCGATTTGGAATCGAATCAGGCTAACATGGCGCGCAAGATCGGCCAGCAGGCAAGACGAACCAGGGAACTGGTTTCCAGCCTGCTCAGCTTTGCCCAGCAGTCGCCCGGAGAAAAAACCCTGCTGGATATGGGTTCCGTCGTGCAACGAGCTCTGCAGATGAAAATGTTGCGCACAGAAAACAAGAACATTCACTTAGAGAGCCGGATTGAGCCCGACCTCCCGCAGATATGGGGCAACGTCAACCAGCTCTTTCAGTGTTGCGTGGAAATTATCGGAAACGCGACCGACGCATTGGAAGAAGTAGGGGGTGGGACATTTTCTGTGAGCGTGCTTCAAGAAGGGGATGAACTGGTGATGGAGTTTTCGGACTCTGGTCCCGGCGTACGCGATCCCCAGCGCATCTTCGATCCTTTCTATACGACCAAGCCCGTCGGCAAGGGTATGGGACTGGGATTGAGCGTCACGTACGGAGTTGTGCAGGACCACCAGGGACAAATCAGCTGCGAGAACCTGCCCGAGGGAGGCGCTGTTTTCGAACTACGTTTTCCGGTGGCCAAGCAGTCGGTGCCGAAGATGGTTGAGGCGGCCCAGGCGTAGGACTTCATTTTAGATTTGGGATCTTAGACTTCAGATGGGCCGACTCTTTGGTACAGGCCGTTGGTGCACAACAAAAGTACGCAAAGAATAGCCCTCGCAGACATTCGAATTTTATTCCCTTATTGCATCCTCTTTCCGAGTCCTCTATAGCGAGTCGGGCCGCTTCTTGTAACATGAACCCGATGCCATCCTCTCTCTCCCACACCAGCGCTCGCGTGCTGGAATTCGAGTCTCTGCGAGATTTGGTTCGGGGATACGCTTCCTCGCCGCTTGGGCAATGGTGGATTGCAGCGCTGGCTCCATCCGTCGATAGCCGATGGATTGAAAATCAGCACCAGCTCACCGGTGAGATTCGAGAGTTCCGCCGGGTGGGAGGCCGCTTCGAGTTCTCCGGGCTACTGGATATTTCAACGACCGTCGCAAAGGCACGCATTCACGGGGCGGTCCTTGAAAGCACAGAGATTCACGACGTGGTGCTGGTGGTAGACCGCGCGGCAGAATGGCGGGAGATTGCCCTGAGTCCGCCGGCAGCAATGAAAGTGCAGTGGACCGCGGTGGCCGAGCTTTCTTCCGGCATCGCCGACTTCACCGAGTTTCTGCGGGCATTTCGCAACAAGATCCAGCCCGACGGAACACTCGAGGACCGGGCCTCGCCGGAACTGGCTCGAATCCGACGCGAGATCGAGCGGCAAAGAAGAGCAATCCAGGAGTCGCTCCGCGGCTATCTACGCCGGCTGGCCGAAGGCGGCGCGGTGCGGGATGAGCTGATCACCATCCGGGGCGAGCGCTTCGTGATCCCGATCAAGATTGAGCAGAAGCGCCGAGTGCAGGGTGTGGTCCACGGAGCAAGCTCCAGCGGACAGACCGTGTTTGTCGAGCCGCTCGAGACCATCGACCAGAACAACGAACTGGTGCGACTGCTCGATGAAGAAAGGGCGGAGACCCACCGCATCCTGCTCGAGATGACGCAACGCATCGGCCAGAGCTCCGAGCTCATCCTGAAGGCGGCAGGCGCGTTGGGTGAACTGGAGTTGCAGTTCGCCAAGGCCCGTTTTGCTGAAGATTACAGCTGTGTACCGGCGAGGTTTTACGGAGGGCGTGACGGAGTAGAACAGGGCTTCAGCCCTGCACCTCGAGACGCCACAACTTTGGGGGCCTCAACGCCTGAGAAACCGGCACGCGGGCTGATCCTGCGGGAAGCGCGTCACCCGTTGCTGGAGCGAAACCTGAAGGCCAAGGGCGGGCAGGTCATTCCCATCAGCATCGAACTCGAAGACGAACGCTTTGAACTTGTTATCACTGGTCCGAACACAGGCGGAAAAACGGTTGCCTTGAAAACAGTTGGGCTGCTGGGTTTGATGGCGCAGTCCGGCATTCCAGTCCCAGCGGACCGCGCGGAGCTACCCGTGTTCGATGCCGTGCTGGCCGATATTGGCGACTACCAGTCCATCGAGCAGAATCTTTCGACGTTCTCGGCCCACGTGATCAACATTGACTTCATTTCGCGCGCGGCGACTCCAAAATCGCTGGTGCTGTTGGATGAACTGGGCTCGGCCACCGACCCGGAGGAAGGTGCGGCGCTGGCGGTCGCGATCGCAGAGCACTTCCGGAGGATCGGGTGCATCACGGTAATCTCCACGCATCACACTTCGCTGAAAGTCTTTGGTACAAATACGCCGGGAGTGGTGAACTCCTCGGTCGGATTCGATGAAGCCACATTGCAGCCAACCTATGAGCTGAGGATCGGTGTGCCGGGAGCGTCGGCGGGCATCAACATCGCGCAGCGCCTGGGGCTGAATCCATCGATCATCGAGGCCGCGCGGTCGAAGCTGGGCACGCAGGCGCGTGATGTTGGTCAATTTCTCGACAGCCTGCATGCCGACTTGCGCGAGGCGGCGGCGGAACGGCTTCGCCTCAAGGCCCGCGAGCAGGAACTGGAGCGGGAGTGGACGAGCCTTGCCGCCGAGGGGCGGAAAGGGCAGCAGGCGAAAATTATAGAGATGGAGAAAAAGCTCGATGCCCTGTTGCGGGATTTTGAGTATCAGGCACGGGAGATGGTAAATGCGGTCCAGGACCGGGCCGCATCGCAAAAGCTCTCAAAAGACGCCGAACGGCGCATTTCCAAACTGCGGCGGGAATTCCGTGAGCAGTTTGATTCAACCGTGGTCGCGCACAGAACCGGGGCCGATCAGGGCGACCCCGATGCGCAGCCGCAGGTCGTTAAGCATGTCTCCGAGGGCGATACGGTGAAACTCAAGTCTGTGGGCCGCCCGGCGGTCGTCAGCCGGCGCGTCGATGAGAATCATTTCGAAGTCGAAATAGGCGCTATGAAGATGAAGATCGCGCGCGACGATATTGCAGAAGTGCTGTCGCGAGCGGCCGATTCGCCGGTCAAAGCCGCGCGGGCGCGCGGAATCTCGATTTCGCTGCAGAAAGAAAGCGCGAACGTGCCCTCGGAAATCAACGTCATCGGCCGCACCGTGGACGACGCTACCCGCGAAGTGGAAAAGTTCGTAGACCGGGCGTTTCTGGCCGGACTGCCGCGGGTACGCGTGGTGCACGGCAGCGGCATGGGCATTTTGCGGAAAGCGTTGCGGCAATATTTGCAGAAGCATCCGCATGTGGAGTCAGTGACCGAGCCTCCTCAGAATGAGGGCGGTGGCGGGGCGACGGTGGTGGAGTTACGCGTGTAGTTTCGTGGAGGGAATAAGGGTTCTTCGACGGCGGATGAGCGGCCGCGTTCGACCGCTCATCCTTCGCTCAGAGTCGAAGGACCCCTGATAGCATTTATGCGCGCTCGGCGAAGCAGCATTTCCGGCACGATTTACATTGGAATGACCGGCAACATGCACAAGCGAGCATTCGGGCACAAGTTCCATCGCATGAAGGCTTCACTGATGATTACGATGTCGAGGGTCTTCTTTACTGGGAGTCTTACGATGACGTTCACAGGGCCATCGGGCGCGAAAAACAGCTTAAGGGTTGGCGGCGGGAGAAGAAGGTATGTTGATCGAGTCCGTGAACCCTCAGTGGCTCGATTTGAGCAAGGACTGGTACCCAGCGATCAAGGATGGTGGAGGGTATAGGGGTGCTTCGACTGCATCCTCCGCTCAGCATGACAGGGGTTAAAGAGAGGTGAAGAGGACGGATCGAAGCAGGGTCGAAGTCCCGAGGCCCGAGGCCCGGTGGCGCCGTCCAACGCCTGATGTCCCCAGTCTTCGTTGACAATATCCTCTACCGTACGTTATCTTTAACTCTTTAGCAGTCCTGCGGTTGCCCGCCTGGTACCCTGCGCCATCGGCGCTGAATTGGATACTCAGCGGTCTTCTTTAGCTTTTTTAAATATCTGGGAGACTCGTAATGTCAACCTATTTCCCCAAAGCGGGGGAAATTGTGCGCAAGTGGTACGTCGTGGATGCCTCGGGGCAGACGCTCGGCCGGCTGGCTTCACAAGTCGCCCGCATCCTCATGGGGAAAGAGAACCCGAAATACACACCATTTCTGGACACCGGCGATCACGTGATCGTGATCAACGCCGAAAAGGTGAAGGTGACGGGAATGAAAGCCGAGCAGAAGGTGTATCAGCATTACACGGGATATCCCGGTGGGTTGCGCTCGGAGGACTTTAACAAACGTTTCGTTCGGAAACCG
Source organism: uncultured Terriglobales bacterium (assembly GCA_955652395.1). Lineage (GTDB taxonomy): Bacteria > Acidobacteriota > Terriglobia > Terriglobales > Acidobacteriaceae > JAIQFF01. The sequence goes on from CATPBJ010000184.1 coordinate 57,261, forward strand.
GAGCTGATTGTCGAACAGGCGATCAAGCGCATGCTGCCCAAAACAAAACTGGGTGGCCACATGATCACCAAGCTGCAGGTTTACCGCGGCGACAAGCATCCCCACGAAGCCCAGAAGCCGGAAATGCGGGCACTGGAGACGCGAGCGTAGCCAGTCGAGTTTCTGGTTTCTGGATTGAGGATGAACAGGTTGGAATTCTTTGAAAGGTTGAGCGCACCGGTTAGCTGAATGCTGACGGCTGAGTGCTAAGAGCTAAATGGCAGAGCTAGTGCAATATTACGGTACGGGACGCCGCAAGTCGGCAATTGCGCGCGTCTATCTGCGTCCGGGCAGCGGCGATTTCAAAGTCAACGGGCGTCCTTTCGAGCAATATTTCGTGACCGAGTCGCAGCGCTCGAGCGCGCGACAACCGTTGCTTTCGACCGAGACGGCGGCCACTTTCAATGTTCTCGCCCGGGTCAGCGGCGGAGGGGTCAACGGCCAGGCCGATGCGGTCAAACTGGGTATCGCTCGCGCCCTGATGCTGTTCAACATTGAGTTGCGCAAGAAGCTGAAAGCGGAAGGCATGGTCAGCCGCGACTCGCGCTCCAAGGAACGCAAGAAGTACGGACAGAAGGGCGCTCGGAAGCGGTTCCAGTACTCGAAGAGATAGGGCAGTTTCCAGTTTCTGGTTTCTAGTTTCTAGACTACGAGGGCAGCTTGCTCGAACCGGAAACTTCAGACTGGAAACTGCAAGGTGTTCAATTCATCCCGTGCCTCGCGGTGCGGGGCGGGAATGGCAATCCGGAAGGGCTATTTCAGTTTCCGGTTTCCAGTTTCTGGTTTCGAAACCAGAAACGCGAAACTAAAAACCGAGGTCAAGCCGGATGCAGACCAAATGAGGAGGTTGATTGGCTAACATCACCATGAAGGAGTTGCTCGAAGCGGGGGTTCACTTCGGGCATCAGACCAAGCGCTGGAATCCCAAGATGAAGGAATACATCTTCGGAGAGCGCAACGGGATTTACATCATCGACCTGCAAAAGACGCTGAAGATGTTCAAGGAAGCGTCGAAATTCGTGGCCGACCTGGCCGCGGCGGGCAAAATTGTTTTGTTCGTGGGCACTAAGCGCCAAGCCCAGGACGCGATTGCCGAAGAGGCCACGCGCTGCGGTGGCTTCTATGTGAACCAGCGCTGGCTGGGCGGATTGCTCACCAACTGGGTGACGGTGCAGAAGTCGGTCAAGCGACTCAAGGAACTCGACGAGATGGCCACGGATGGCCGCTACGAGTTGCTGCCCAAGAAAGAAGTCATCAAGCTGGAGCGCGAACGCAAGCATCTGCAAGCCAACCTGGCCGGCATCAAGAACATGAGCCGCTTGCCGGATGCGATCTTCGTGATCGATTCGAACAAAGAGCAGATTGCGGTGCGCGAGGCCCGCAAGCTGGGCATTCCAGTAGTCGCGGTGGTGGATACGAACTGCGACCCCAGCGAAGTGGACTACGTGATTCCGGGCAACGACGACGCATTACGCGCGATTCGTTTGTTCGCCTCTAAGATTTCCGATTCGGTCGCCGAGGGTGCGCAGTTGATGACGGACAAGCAGGCCGCTGATCTGGCCGCGGCCGTCTACACCGAACCCGAGGCGGTTCCGGCGGCAGAGACTGCGGCGGACGACGGCGAAACCGCTGCCGCGCCCGACGCTGGATCTGAGGACATCAGCATGGAAGATGTCCTGGGCAAGGGAGTACGCAAGCAGCCCCCGCCCGCCAACGAAGCCGTGGAAGACGACGTTCCGCAGGTTGAAACCCAGACGTATTGAGACCGTCGTTGTTCGTTTGGCCATCGGTCGTTTGCCATTGGTCGTTGGCTAAACCGGGAGGGCACGGCTTCAGCCGTGCCGAGTCAAGGTCATAGAACGCGGGCTTTAGCCCCTGAGGGAAAATCAGACCCGCGCGGGTCGTCCGGCGCGGGTCAAAGTTTGTAAGGACAGTTTTGTAACGACAGTTTGGAGTTTCTGGCTTCCCGTTTCGCGCTCGCGGCGAATGCACTGGAAACACGAAACTGGAAACTTTATGATGAGCACAACTACCGTGAATATTTCTGCTACCCAGGTGAAAGAGCTCCGGGATAAGACCGGGGCGCCGATGATGGACTGCAAGCATGCCCTGACCGAAGCCAAGGGGGATCTAGAGCAGGCAGTCGTGCTGCTGCGCAAGAAGGGTATCTCTGTGGCCGGCAAGAAAGCGAGTCGTGTGACAAAAGAGGGCGCGGTCGCCAGCTACATTCACGCCGGAGGCAAGATCGGCGTTCTCGTGGAAGTTAATTGCGAGAGTGACTTTGTCGCCCGCACCGACGATTTCAAGGAACTGGTGCACGACATCGCGATGCATATCGCGGCCAGCGACCCGAAATTCGTGCGCAAGGAAGACGTTACGCCAGAAGCCTTCGAGCGCGAAAAGGACATCTACCGTGCTCAGGCCGCCGCGACCGGCAAGCCACTCCAGGTTGTGGAAAAGATCGTGGAAGGCAAGATGAGCAAGTTTTACGAAGAAGTATGCCTGCTGGAGCAGCCCTTTATCCGCGACCAGACCATCAGCATCGGCCAGCTCGTTGCCACCAAAATTGGCAAGCTGGGCGAGAACATCGCGGTGCGCCGCTTTGCGCGGTTTAAGGTAGGAGAAGTAGGAGCGACGGTTGCGTTTACTACTTCGAACCCTGAGGATGGCGGCGAGGCCGCCGCTCCGGTCGCGACGTAAGGTATTGCGCTCTGTTTGTTTGGATACGCCCGGGTTTTGATACCGTACACGCCGCGGGCAGGGATGCCCTCGGGACAGCCGGCGGGACGCCGGCGCTACAAACCACTGATGCCGACTCCGGTCTTCAAACGCATTCTGCTCAAACTCTCCGGCGAGGCCCTGGCTGCGAACCAGGGCTTCGGCGTGGACCCCTTGCGCATCCACGAAATCGCCGCCGAACTTGCGGACGTCCACTCTCTCGACATCCAGATTGCGATCGTAGTCGGGGGCGGAAATTTCTTTCGCGGCGTGGCCCAGCAGGCGCGGGAGATGGATCGCGTCTCGGCCGACCATATGGGCATGCTGGCCACCGTGATCAACGCCCTGGCCCTGCAGGACGCTCTGGAAAAGCAGGGCATTCACACCCGGGTGCAGTCGGCGATCGAGATGAATCAGGTGGCCGAGCCTTTTATCCGCCGCCGCGCCATTCGTCACATGGAAAAGGGGCGGATCGTCATTTTTGCCGGCGGCACCGGTAACCCTTATTTCTCGACCGACACCGCCGCATCTCTGCGCGCCATGGAGATCAAGGCCGACGCGATTCTGAAAGCCACAAAAGTGGATGGCATTTACGATGCCGATCCCATGCTGGTCAAGGACGCCAAGAAATTTACCGAAATCAGCTACATGGAAGTCCTGAAACAGGGACTCAAAGTCATGGACTCAACCGCCATCTCGCTGTGCAAGGACAACAACCTGCCCATCATCATTTTCAATCTCAACCAGCGGGGAAATATCCGGAAAGTGGTCATCGGCGAGAAAATAGGGTCGCTGGTGAGCGCCTAGAACCTCAGCCACGGATTCTCACGGATTTGACCATTGCGATCTTTGCGGCCGTCTTTGCGTACTTGCGGTTTAAGATTTTTCTGACCTGCCGCGAGATCGAACCCATTTGCAAAGTGCGCCAAGACGGCCGCAAAGATCGCAAAGAACCCCAACACCATCCGTGACCTGCTTTTCCGGTTGGAAGGTTTATAATTCAGCGTTTTGACTTTGAACCATCAACGGAGTTGATCATGGCTGATGCCGGTCCGCTTAGAGATATCCGCAGTCAACTCAAAACCCGCATGGACAAAGCAGTGGAAGATTTTCGCAAGGCGATGGCTGCAACCCGCACCGGGCGGGCCTCGGTGCACATGCTGGATGCGGTCAGCGTGGACTACTACGGTTCGCAGATGCCGCTGAACCAGATTGCCCAGGTGCACGCGCCGGAGCCGCAGCTCATTACGGTGCAGCCGTTTGATCCGTCGTCGTTGGCGGCGATTGAGAAGGCGATTCGCGGCGCCGACCTCGGGCTCAACCCGATGAACGACGGCAAGATTATCCGCGTGCCGGTGCCGCCGCTGACGGAAGAACGCCGCAAAGACATGGTCAAACACCTGCACAAGATGTTGGAGGAACACCGGACTGCGGTGCGCAATATCCGCCGCGATGGGAACGACGCCATTAAGAAGGCCAGCAAGGACAAGAAAATCGCTGAAGACGACGAAAAACGGGCCATGGACGAAATCCAGAAACTGACGGATGACGAAATTAAGAAGATGGAAGACATGAGCAAAGGGAAGGAGAAGGAAGTGATGGAGATCTAGGGGGCCTCGGACCTCGGACTTCAGACCTCCAAAATTCGGACCTTCGCTCGCAATTATCAAAAGCCAGGACGAGGAATTTCCAACCTCACTTCCATAGCCTCAAACGCTCATTTCTTCATCAGTAACCCGCTTTTATAACCTCCAGAACCAGCGTCCAGAGCGGGAATTACTTAAATACTCTGTCCGAGAGTAACGCAACTTCTCTAAGCTGAGAGTGTTTTCATCCCAGTACCACGAATACCCAACTTCTAGCCTGGTTGACACAGTACAGACCGTGGATGTCAGCAGCGTATCGAACTATGCCATCTGCTTCTTCAACAACAGCTGGTTCAGTCCGAACAGCCTGTTGGGCAATTCCTCGATGGAGGTGGGACAGCGAATCTTCGGGGGCACGGTCAGCGGCAGCACCTTTACTCCGGATTTCATCTCGTTGCGACGGCAGGGCGTGTACGGGCTTGTCGTCCCCGGCAGCGTGACGGTCACCAACGGTAACGCGGGCAACTTCCAGTTGCCTGAACACCGGGCTTCTGGGGCTGTCGCTCGGCGGACCCCTAACCGTGAATACGGGTGCGGGAACTCTGTTCTTCCCGGGCAACAGCAACACCCTGACTCTCACGGATCTGCAGCCCGCAAGCGCTACGGCCTCGGTTGGGGTGGTGGCACGCGGGCTTGTTCTGAAAGACACGACCAGCGGCGATGCTGTGCTGTGGGCGCATCGCGTTCGGAAAGTGCAGTAGCAGAGGGTCGCAGATGTTGCAGCGGGCGGCCACAGGCCGTCCGCTTTTTTCTGTTCGAAGCCTTATAATCGTTCGACCATGATGAAGGTTGTGCATGCGGCCTGTCCGCACGATTGCCCTGATGCTTGCGGCGTTCTGATCACGGTTGAAAATGACCGCGCTACCAGGATCCAGGGCGACCCCGCGCATCCGGTGACTCGCGGTTTCCTGTGCGCCAAGGTGGCCAAGTATCTGGATCGCGTGTATTCGCCGGATCGGGTGCTCTATCCCATGCGGCGGGTGCGGCCGAAGGGTTCATTGGCGAACGGCAAGACGGATCTTCGATCCATCCGGACGGGGTTGAGCCCCGTCCCGACACCGTCGGTGCCGATGCATGGGGCCGGGGATTTTGTGCGCATTTCCTGGGATGAAGCGCTCGACGAAATTGGCTCGCGATTCCGAAAGATCGCTTCAGATTTTGGCAGCGAGGCTATTCTGCCTTACTCCTACGGGGGCACGCTGGGCGCCCTCAATGGCGCGTCTATGGACAGGCGTTTCTTCCATCGGCTGGGCGCGTCGCAACTGGCCCGTAACATTTGCTCCGCGGCGGGCGAGGCGGGGCTGAAGTCTGTGATCGGCATCAAGCTGGGCACTGACCCGGAGCAGTTCACGCACTCGCGCTATATCATTGCGTGGGCCGCGAATATTCACGGCAACAACGTCCATCTGTGGCCTTTCATCGCGGAAGCGCGTCGCAAAGGCGCCAAGCTGGTCGTGATTGATCCGTATCGCACGCGCACTGCGGCCTGTGCGGACTGGTATCTTCCCATCAATCCCGGAACCGACGCGGCGCTGGCGCTGGGCATGATGCATGTCATCTTCAACGATGGACTGCACGACGCCGACTATCTTGCCCGCTACACTTTGGGCTCCGACCAGCTGCGCGAAAAGGTGCAGGAATACTCGCCGGAGCGGGTGGAGAAGTGGACGGGCATTGCGGCGTCTGACATCGTCAAGCTGGCCCGCGAGTACGCGACCACGCACCCGGCGGTGATCCGGTTGAACTATGGCGTGCAGCGCTCCGAGGGTGGTGGCATGGCTACGCGCGCCATTACCATGCTGCCTTGCGTCATCGGCTCCTGGAAGGAAGTTGGCGGCGGGCTTCAGCTTTCCACCAGCGGCGCTTTTGGGCTGAATAAGGACGCCCTGGAGCGGACCGACCTCATTGAAAAGGCGCTGGGCCGGCCCGCGCGCACGGTCAACATGGTAGAACTGGGCACGGCGCTCAACACGCTGGGAGATCCGCCAGTCAAAGCGCTCTTCGTCTACAACTCGAATCCCGCTGCGGTTTGTCCGAATCACAACCTGGTGATTCAAGGCCTGCGTCGTCCGGACTTGTTCACCGTGGTGCATGAGCAGTTCTTTACCGATACCGTCGACTATGCTGACATCGTGCTTCCGGCGACCACGTACTTTGAGCACAAGGACCTGCAGGGTGCGTATGGGCACTACTATCTGCAAATGTCGGATGCGGCCATCGAACCGCTGGGCGAATGCCGTTCCAACGTCGAAGTGTTTCGCGCCCTGGCCGGACGCATGGGATTTGAGGAGGACTGTTTCCATGAATCCGTCGACCAGATGATCGATGCGGCGCTGCATTCAGAGAATCCCCGGCTGCGGGGGATCGACCGCGGTCGCCTCGAACGGGAAGGGCATGTCAGGCTTAATTTTGAAGAGCAGTTTCCAGATCGCAGTTCTCAGTTCTCAGATTTCTTGCCGTTTGCGAAAGGCAATTTCGGGACGAAGAGTGGTAAGGCGGAACTCTATAGCGCGGGACTCAAAGCGCAGGGGCTTGACCCGGTTGTGGCGTTTTCCCCGCCTGTGGAATCGCGCCACAGTCCGCAGGCCAGGGAGTTTCCCCTGGAGCTTCTGGCCCGCAAAGCGGACAACTTCCTGAATACCACTTTTTGCAATGTGCCGGTGGTTCAGGAGATGGAAGAAGCCGGTTTATTAAAAAAGAGTGCGGCGGATGCGCGGGCCCGTAGCATCGTCGACGGCGACGTGGTGCGGGTGTTCAACCGCCGCGGAGACATCCTGCTGCGAGCGCGGGTGGATGGCGCGGTGCAGGCCGGCGTGGTCTCGGCCGTCCTGCACTGGGCCAAGCTAAGCCCCGGAAGGCGGAACATAAATCTCCTTACTTCGGAAAAACTTACGGACCTAGGCAACTCCGCCACGTTTTATTCCGTCTTGGTTGAAGTAGAGCTCGTTAAACCGTCTCTCTGAGGTGGGGGCGGTTTGGACGGTCTCCACGGCTCTACCGTATAATTGCCACTTTCCTACTCCCAGGATTCGAGGTCGTAACGATTCTTCGTTTTCATCAGGATAGCCCTGTAGTAACGAAGAGGAGTTCGGGCCGTACGTGGCCCGCTCTGGATAGGGCATCGCCTTCATCTTCTTCAATAATAAAGATTTGTAAAGTTCGATGGCCGATCCTCGGCCTGTTCTTTCTGCTGTGTTCGGCGGGATGGGGCCAGCAAGAGATCATCACAGAGATCGTGATCCACGGGAACCGGCGGATTCCCGCGGAAACCGTACGGGGGCGCATTTTTACCCGGGCTGGCGACGTTTATGACGAGGCTGCGCTGGATCGCGACTTTAACTCTTTGTGGAACACCGGGTATTTCGAGGACATCCGGTTCGAGCGCGAGCAGACTCCCAAGGGCTGGCGCATCCACGTTTATGTCAAAGAGCGGCCCACCATCAGCGAGATCGAGTACCTGGGGCTGAACTCGGTGTCGAAGAGCGATGTGCTCGACCGATTCAAGGAGCGCAAGGTAGGGCTGTCGCCGGAAAGCCAATACGATCCCACCAAGGTGAAGAAAGCCGAGGTCACGATCCGGGAATTACTGTCGGAGCATGGCCGGCAGTTTGCCACCGTGCGGACCGAGGTGCGACCCATTCCGCCAGCCAAAGTGAGCGTCACGTTTGTGGTGAAGGAAGGCCCCAAGGTTACAGTCGGCAAGATTACATTTATCGGCAACAAACACGTCAGCTCACGTATTCTGCGCGGCTCCATGAAGAATTTGAAGCCAATCGGAATCCCGCACTCCATCTTCCTGGAGAACCTCTTCGCCAAGACCTACGACGCCACCAAGCTGGATGAAGATACGGAACGGGTGCGGGCGGAATTCCAGAACCGTGGCTACTTCAAAGTCGTGGTACAGGATGCTAAGACCGAAATTCATGACACCGGCCACCCGGGGTTTCATGTCCCGCTGCTGATGAAGGGACCCGGCAAGTCAGTCAACATCACGATTCCGATCGATGAAGGGGAGCAATACCGGCTGGGTGGAATCACGTTTAACGGGAATAAGGAGGTCAGCAACCTCAAGGCCTTGCGCTCGCTCTTTCCCATGAAAGACGGCGACATTTTCTCGCGTGAAAAAGTGGCCAAGGGTCTGGAGAACCTGCGGAATGCGTATCGCGAGCTGGGCCACATCAACTTTACGTCGATACCCAACACCACTTTTGACGAAGACAAGAAACTTGTGATGCTCTCCATTGATTTGGATGAGGGCAAGAAGTTTTATGTCCGCCGCATCGAATTCAGCGGCAATACCACCACCCGTGACAAGGTCATCCGGCGCGAGGTGGCGCTGGAAGAGGGGCAGGTCTACGACGAGCGCCTGTGGAAGCTGAGCTTGCTGCGGCTCAATCAGCTGGGGTACTTCGAGCAACTGAAGCCGGACGACCCGAACGTCACCGAGACTCACCTCAACGAAAAGAACGGCACGGTCGACCTTACGCTGAAGGTCAAAGAGAAAGGCAAGAACAGCATCGGCCTGAACGGCGGGGTGAGCGGACTGGCAGGGGCTTTTATCGGGATCAACTACAGCACCAATAACTTCCTCGGCTTAGGGGAGACACTGGCGATCCAGACCAGTATCGGCAACAGCCAACGAATTCTCTCATTTAGTTTTACCCAGCCCTACCTGTTTGATCGTCCGATCCAGGGGGGCTTTTCGGTTTTCGCCCAGAAATACAACTACAACCAGGCGCGGCAGGAGGCCATCCTTACCGGCCAGCAAATCAACCTTCCCAATGCCTTTCTGAACAACCTGCAGAACTACACCCAGTCCAGCGCCGGCTTCACCGCCTCACTCAGTTACCAGTTACACCATTCGTTCAAGCGCGTGGGAATGACTTATTCTTTCGACCGGTCTTCGATTGTCGCGGTCAGCGATGCCTCGAAAATATTGTTCACTGACCTGGCATTTCGCGGAATCAGCGGCCCCAACTCGCTCAGCGGCATTGTCACCAGCAAAATTATTCCCAGTTTTTCGTTCAGCACGATTGACAGCCCGATTTCACCCAAGGGGGGCACCAGCGTGTTCCTGGGCGGAGAAATTGCCGGTCTGGGCGGGACGGTACGATCGCTGCGCCCGATTGTTCAGTACAAACACTTCAAACCGGTGCAGAAGCGCCGCAATACCATTGGATTTAACGCGCAGGGTTCTTTCCTCGCTGGCTATGGTGGGGTGGTGGCGCCCCCGTTTGAGCGTTTCTACCTCGGCGGGGAAAATGATATACGAGGTTTTGATATCCGTTCTGTGTCTCCGGTCGCGTTTCTTCCGTCCCAAAGCAACATTGTCCTGCGTAACCCGGACGGCACCGCTGTACCCAAGGACCCTGCTAATCCACTTCGCGGCAGCTATATCGTTCCGGTGCCGGTGGAGCAGATCGTGTTTCCCGGCGGGGATGCGAGCCTGGTTACGAACCTGGAATATCGCATCACGATTGCGGGGCCAGTTGCCTTGGCGCCGTTCGTGGATGTCGGCATGAATCCTATTGTGAGGGGTTCGCAGCTGCGTATTAATCCCGGACAACTTGCCGTAATCAATAACACCGTGTTTGGCTGCCCCGCGCTCGATATTGCCCTGAACTGCACCGGCGGACATCTTCAAAATCCTCCGTTCTCGCCAGATCTGCAAATTGTGAGCTCCTCCAACTGGGTTCCAAGGATGTCCACAGGGTTGGAAGTGCAGGTATTTCTGCCCATCATCAATGCCCCCTTCCGGGTCTATTGGGCATACAACCCGCTGCGGCTGGACAATATTACCCGGGGTCCAGTCCCGATTACCCGCGACATGTTCCCCCCAGGTGCCGCTGGAGACTTTACGTTCGAGCAGGCTGCCCGGAGTCTTGCGCCTCAGTACCAATTGCGCGAGCCCCGGAAAACGTTTCGCTTCAGCGTAGCAACGACGTTTTAAGAGCGGACCTCGGACGTCAGACTTCGGACGTCAAGCACGTACGGTTGCGGCTTAGGTGTTGGCGGCAGTCTGAGGTCCGATGCCCGACGTCCGGTTGACCTTAAGTGGAGGGTGTACCTATAATGACAGTATCCACGCCCTGAAAATAGCAGCCAACGGGGTGGTCACCACGCCGCTTCAGGTTCGGCGTGAGGCGCTGGGAACTCCGGCCCAGCCTCTTCCGTTGACAGCGAACGGTCGGGTTAGTGCTGAGGCGCGGCCAGCATTGGCTTGAATAAAAATCTAACCGATTTCCCGGGACAAATTTCCAAGGAGTTCAAAATCAACCACATGACAAGCAAGTTCGCGCGATTTCTTATGTCCACCGTGTTCGCCGTATCGGTCGCGGCCCTGGCCCAGAACGCCACGTTACCTGCGGCCCCGAGCGCTGCCGCGAGCAATGCCGACGCTCCCGCCGTCACCGCCACCGGAACCAGGATGGGGACAGTCAATGTCGAGCAAGCGATTTTCGCCACTAACGAAGGCCAGCGTGATTTTGAAGCTTTAAGCAAGAAGCTCGAGCCCAAGCAGAACGAGCTCAAAGGCCAGAACGATGAAGTCGAGAGTCTGAAGAAACAGCTCAACACCCAGGGCGAGAAGCTGAACGACGACAGTCGGGCTACGCTGGTAAAGCAGATTGAGCAGAAGCAAAAGTCTCTGGAGCGGGCGGTACAGGACGCGCGCGACGATGCCCAGAATCAGCAGAACGAAATCGCGCAACGGATCCTGCAGAAAATGGGGCCGATGCTGGTGAAGTACGCTGCGGACAACGGTTTCGGGGTGATCATTGACACATCGAACCCGTGGCCGAACGGGCCGGTGCTTTGGGCGGGGCCTGCCGTGGACATCACCCGGCCTGTGGTTGAGCTTTACAACGCGCAGTCCGGGGTTCCCGCGCCTGCGAGGCCCGCGGGAGCGAAGCCAACCACCCCCGCGACAAGGCCGACGACCACCGTGCCAAAGCCGGCGACCCCCGCACCAAAGCCACAAGCCACTCAACCCAAATAGTTGTGCGACAGCTGGTGTCGTGAAGAAGTCCCCACAGGCCGCGTGCAGAACGCGGCCTTTTTTCTGTGTCTCATCTGGCCTCGAATGGGTCTGAAGATGGACTCTCTGGTGTCCTTACACATAGTCACGTCCACATCGAGGAGGACACCATGTTTGCCGATCTATTGTCTGATTCCGACTGGTCGAATCATTCTCACCGCAGATGGACAACCTTGATCTCATTTGCGCTGCAGGCGATCGCCGTCGGCTGCCTGCTCCTACTGCCCTTGTTTTACACCGAAGGACTACCGAGACTGGCAATGCTCGCGCCGATCCTCGCGCCTGCGCCGCTACACTCGGCTCCGCCGGCGCAATCGCGCTCGAATCCGCCTTCGACCGCGCAAAGCCATTTGACGGGAACCCAGCTGGTGTCTCCTCCTCAAATTCCTCAGGACGTCGTCATGCTGACAGAAACAGTGCCGCCACCTCCCGTCGATCCAACGACGCTTGGAGTGAGTCGTGGGAACCCTCGGGGCAGGGGTACGGTTTTCAACTCAATGCTCGGCTCCGATTTGAGCGTGGCGCCTCCACCTCCACCCGCCGTCCATCACCCTCAAGTTTCGCGCATGATGGAAGGGAACCTGGTCCACCGCGTCCAACCTGACTATCCAGCACTGGCGAGGCAAGTCCGGGTGCAGGGGCAAGTCGTTCTGCGGGCGATGATCAGCCGCGAAGGTGCGATCGAGAACCTGCAGGTATTGAGTGGCCATCCCATGCTGATTCCGGCTGCCGTCGATGCTGTGCGGCAGTGGCGATACCGCCCCTATGTGCTCAACGGCGAACCCGTGGAAGTGGAAACCCAGGTGACGGTGAATTTCATCCTGTCGGGTGGATAGCAGATTGCTTCCCGGCCAACCCGGGAGTAGCACAGGCGTAACCTCGCGGCCACTGCTATGCTCGCTATAATCGGTTGCAGTGGCTACTGCTGAGATTTTGAAACGGACCGCGACTCGACCCACCTGGGCCCAGGTGTCGCTGGAGAACCTGCGCGACAACTTTGGCGTCGTGCAGCGGCACATCGGACCGGGAATAACGGTCTGCGCAGTGGTGAAGGCCGACGCCTACGGTCACGGTGCGACCGAATGCGCGCGAGCGCTGGAGGAAGAAGGAGCGCGCTGGCTGGGCGTGACCTCACTCGATGAAGCGATCCCGCTGCGCGATGCCGGCATTCGCACGCGCATCCTCTTGATGACGGGGTTCTGGCGGGGTGAAGAAGAAGAAATCATTCGTCTGCAACTGACGCCCACAGTTTGGGAGCCGGGACAGGTGGAGTTGCTGGAAAAGGCCGCGGCTGGTCTGGGTTTGCCGAGACTTCCTGTTCATCTGAAAGTGGACACGGGCATGGGCCGGCTGGGCGTCGATCCAGAAGATTTGTACCAGGTCTGTTCCGCGCTGAAGTCGTCGCCACACCTACTGCTGGAGGGTCTCTCCACTCACCTGGCTTCTTCCGAGGTGTTGGACGCACCTTCCGTCAACGACCAACTGCAGGAGTTCGAGCAGGTACGAAACGTTCTGCGCAATGAAGGATTTGATCCGCCCCAGGTTCACGTGGCCAACACCGGCGCTGTTATTTCACGGCGAGAATCGTGGAACACGATGGTGCGGCCGGGAATTGCCCTGTATGGCTACCACTTGCCTTTTGAGCGGGCGGGAAGAGAAGTCAGCGGCAGCAAGCTGCGGCTCGCAGTGAAACCGGTGCTGACCTGGAAGACCCGAATCCTCGCGCTGCGTGACGTACGCGCCAACCAGGCTTTGGGATACGGTGGCACTTATGTCACCAAGGCCCCGGCGCGAATTGCGGTGCTTCCTGTGGGTTACGCCGACGGGTTGAACAGGGCGCTGTCATCCCGCGGACGGGTGATCGTGCGTGAACACTACGCTCCCATCGTAGGGCGCATTTCCATGGACTTGACGCTGGCGGATGTTACGGGCTTGCCGGGTGTTTCCGTGGGCGATGAAGTGGTGCTGCTGGGCGCTCTCGACGGCTTGAGTGTGGATGCCCGCGAACACGCCGAACTGGCCAACACGAATGTGTACGAAGTTCTTTGCGCCATCTCGAAGCGCGTGCCGAGGAAGTACAGCTAGTCATTGGTTAGCGGGTTGTTGGTCATCCGCGTTTGCTCTTTACGACCTCCACGTATCTCCTGAGAACGGCATTAATCGAGGTCTGATAGCCTTTGCCCCGTTTGCGGAAAAACGCAAGCACGTCGGGATCGAGGCGCAAGGTAATCTGCTTCTTCGGTCCCGGCCAGAGTATCGCCCTTGCGAAGAAATCAGGACCGAATTCGGGCATCTCAGAAAAATCTATATCCGAATCTCGAAGCGCATCAACCCGCTTCCAGTCTGTGCTGGATCGCCTTTTCGTATTGTTTGCTTTCACGACGGCTTGCCTTTCTCAATGAGACGATGCGAATGGTCTCCGGGCCGGTTCCGTAAAGACCACATGCGCGGTGCGTCCGCGAATTGCGCCGATTCCGACCGATCGCTTTTCTCCGTAATCCTCCCGCGTATCGGGGTCTACGATCAGCAGCCGCGGAACATCTTCCGCATCGACGAAATCGAAGCCGTGCTTCCGGATTCTTGGCCTCGTCCCACTCCAGCTTCCTCATTGTAACTCCAAACGTAGCTACAGAAAAATGAACCGCCAGACTCAGCATATGCTCGGGGTTTAGGTCGTCACACGACCCGGAACGTTCGCCCCCCGAAAGGACATGCCAAATGCTGATTTCCGCGTTTCACTGAGGTTGCGCTGGCCTGCCGCCTCCCCTTTGATATGCTGATTTATCAATGCCTTCCCGCTATCAGCAGTGGATGTATGACTGGGAGACCCGGCTCACGTCGGTGGACAACAACCGCGTGGTTCGACCGCTGGAGTGGGGCGTCGAGTGGGCGTGGGATTGGCCTTGCCGAAACGGTTTTGCTCCTGGATATCTGCCCGAGGCGGATTCCGAGAAATTCTTACGCGAATACAACCGGCGAATTGTCGCATCGAGCGACGAGTTTTATTCCTATAAGTCGCCTTCGGATTTTCGCCTCGAACGTCGCGAGGTCCAGGTCTTCAGCACGCGGGAAGTGCCGGATCCGAAGCTGGAAGCGAGAGTCCGCGGCATATACGCTGATTTCCTACGCTTCACTTCGCCGGTACAGACGCCCTATTCAGAAAATAACCTAGCGAACGCCCGCTGGTTTCCGGCTCGAGGGCGGCGCGCAATGGTGCTGCTGCCGCACTGGAATTCCGATGCGATCGCCTACACCGGACTCTGCCGTGTGCTCAACCTGTTGGGCATCGCGGTGCTGCGTCTGAGCATGCCCTATCACGAGATTCGCATGCCAGCGGATACGCGGCGCGCTGACTATGCGGTCTCTGCTAACATCGGGCGCACCCTCGACGCCTGTCGTCAGGCGGTGGTTGACGTGCGATGCTGCCTGGACTGGCTGGAGCAGCAGGGCTACAACCGGCTGGGCATCATGGGCACGAGCTTGGGTTCCTGCTACTCTTTTCTCGCCGCGGCGCACGACCCGCGTATCCAGGTGGCCGCCTTTAATCATGCCTCGACCAATGTCGCGGACGTGGTCTGGCATGGACAGTCAACACGGCACATTCGCGAGGGTCTCGAATCGCAAATCGATCTTGATCGGCTGCGCGCGTTGTGGAGCGGCATCAGCCCGATCTCGTACTTTGAGCAGTTCGCCCGCTGGCCGAAGAAGTCGCTCATCATCTACGCGAAATACGACATGACATTCTTGCCCGAGCTTTCCCGCGACGCCGTGGCAGAGTTTGAACGCTACGGGCTGGACCACAAAGTCGTCGTGCTGCCGTGCGGCCACTACACCACGGGCGAGACACCCTACAAATACATCGACGGCTGGCAACTGGTTTCGTTCCTGCGGACAGCGTTTGAGAGCGTGTAGACTTTTAGCTGCTAGCCACTAGCCTCTAGCTTGTATCCCATACCGACCATGCAGACTTCATGGTTAAGAGCTAAGACTAAAGGCTAAGAGCTAAGTTAAAATAGCTTGTGTGCCGCTCGTGAAACCGCCGAAGAGAACCACACCATGAAAAATGACCGCATGTCGCTCTCGCTCAACGAAGTAGATCCGCAGGTGGCCGCGGCCATCGACAACGAAGTCCGCCGACAGCACGAAGGCCTGGAGCTGATCGCGTCCGAAAACTTTGTCAGCGAAGCCGTGCTCGAGGCCATGGGCTCGGTGTTCACCAACAAATATGCCGAAGGCTACCCCGGCAAACGCTACTACGGCGGCTGCGAGTTTGCTGACGTTGTGGAAGACCTGGCGCGGGAGCGGGCTAAAAAGCTTTTCGGAGCCGAACACGCGAACGTGCAGCCGCATGCCGGCTCCCAGGCCAACATGGAGGCATTCGCGGCCGTGTTGCAGCCCGGCGACACCATCCTGGGACTGAACTTGGCGCACGGCGGGCATCTCACTCACGGCCATCATCTGAATTTTTCGGGCAAGACTTATCGCATCGTGCCTTATGGCGTGACCAAGGAAACCGAAACCATCGACTACGACGATTTGGAAAAATTGGCTGAGAAGGAACGGCCCAAGCTGATCATCGGCGGGGGTAGCGCGTATCCTCGAATCATCGATTTTGCCCGCATGCGGCAGATTGCCGACAAAGTGGGCGCGCTCTACCTGGTCGATATGGCCCACTTCGCCGGGCTGGTTGCGGGCGGTGTGCATCCCTCGCCGGTGCCGCATGCGCACATCGTGACCACCACTACCCACAAGACTCTGCGCGGACCTCGTGCCGGGATGATCCTGAGCAAACAGGAATTCGCCGCCGCCATCGACAAAGTGGTGTTCCCCGGAATGCAGGGTGGACCACTGGTTCACATCATCGCAGCCAAGGCAGTCAGCTTTCAGGAAGCGATGCAGCCCGAGTTCCGGGAATACGCGCGGCAGATCGTCGCTAACGCCAAAGTGCTTGCGGAAACCCTCGCCGCCGAAGGCTTCCGCATTATTTCCGGAGGCACCGACACTCACCTCATGCTGGTCGATGTGTTCTCCAAGGGGATATTAGGCAGCGAGGCGGAGAAGGCGCTGGGTGAAGCCGCCATCACGGTCAATAAGAACGCTATTCCTTTCGACACCAATCCTCCCATGAAGGCAAGCGGCATCCGCATCGGCACGCCCGCGCTGACCACCCGCGGCATGAAGGAAGAAGAGATGAGGCAGGTGGGGCACTGGATCTCGGAAGCCCTGCATCATCGCACGGAAGCCGCCGTGCTCGGCAAGATCCGAAAACAGGTTTTGGGTCTGGCGGAGGCTTTCCCGCTGTACGCCGAGCGGCGGGCAAAAGCCCAGGTAGAAGCGAGAGCCTAAGCCAAATGGAGGACGGGCGATCCCGCCCGCCGAGCGTTGGCTCCCGAGTTCTCGATAGCTGCTTTTCTAGCCGTTAACATTGGACGGGCGGGACGCCCGTCCTCCCGAAATACACCTGTGCCTGCCCGGTGCCTAGCCGTGGACGGGTCTCTGTGATTAAATCTCCCCGTGAGAGTGGCCATCGACATCCGGCGAATGACTGAATTCGGCGTTGGCACTTACACCCGCAATATTGTGCGCGCGCTGGGTCGACTGGATAGCGAGAGCAAATACTTCCTTATCGGCCCGCCGCAAAAAGTGGCGGAGATCGGACCGCTTCCGCCCAATTTTCACACTGTACCTCTGCTGGGCAACGACGCCACTATCAAGAGCTACTTTGACTATCGCGCCATCCTGAAGCGCTTGAGTTGCGACCTGGTTCATATTCCGCATCTGTTCTGGCTGCCGCGAAATCTGCCCTGTCCTTACGTGATGACCGTGCATGATGTGCTCGATCACATGTACCGGGCGCGCGAGCAGTCGGGCTTCAAGCGCTCGCTGCATTTTTACCTGACCCATCGGGCGCTGAAGGGAGCGGCGCGAATATTTGCCGTCTCCAATTTCACCAAGAGCGAAGTGGAGAAGTTGTTTGCCATTCCCGCCGCCCGCATTGAGGTGGTGTACAACGCGATTGACGAGCGCTTTCTGCGCGGCCACGCCAGCGAGGCCGACCGCCAGCTCCTGGCGGAGCGCTACCTGGTCAACCATCCTTTTCTGCTCTACACCGGCCGGATCAGCCCCCACAAGAACGTGGTGCGGATCATCGAGGCTTTTTCGGCGCTGAAAGCGGAATTGGAAAAGGAGGCGCTGTTCCCCGGCTTGAAGCTGATTGTCATTGGGGACGAGCTGTCCAAACACCCCGATCTGCGCCGCACGGTTATTCGCAGCCGGATGCAGAACGACGTGCGCTTCCTGGGATTCGTCCCCATTGAAGTGCTGCGCATTTTTTACGACGCAGCGAAGATTTTCGTATTTCCGTCGCTCTATGAGGGCTTTGGACTGCCGCCGCTGGAAGCCATGGCGCATGGCACGCCGGTGGTGACTTCGAACACGTCCTCGCTGCCCGAGGTGGTGGGCAACGCCGCTGTGCTGGTGAATCCGGAAAATGTTTTCGAGATCATGCGCGCGCTGCATCGCGTGCTGGTGGACCAGCAACTGCGCGACAAACTCAAGGCGCGAGGCTATGAGCAGGCCAAGAGATTTTCCTGGGACGCCGCCGCGCGGCAGATTCTCCGCGTCTATCACGAAGTGTCGGAAAAACCGCCGGCCCGCCAATTGGCGGACGAACCCAGTGTCTCCCGGGCAGTGAACTCCTAGCCGGCCTCACGCAGGCTTGAGCAACGGCTGTCCCGGAGAATTCAGGCCCAGGCGCTGGAGTTTGCCAGCGATGCGGGTGCGATCGGCCTCGGTCGAAGCGGCCGTATGGCGTTTTTTCAGCTTGGTGATCTTTTCATTGCGGGTACGGCGGCGCCGAATTTCGGGCCGGCGGCTGGGTGCGGACATAAGCAGACTCCTGATGACTTGAATGTGATTTTGTGGCAGCCGGACCTGTAAGCCAAATTCGTCGGGCTGCATTGCAAACAGACAACTTATTTGAAATCAGTCGCCGTGAAGTGTCAATGATGTCAACTTTGGCAGTGTTGGCAGGTTTTGCGTCACACCGGGGTCACTGTCTCCGCGAATCTTGTCTCATCCGTCAAGGGGGAGCACGGGAAACTGAAATCAGGACTGCAAGATTGTGGCGGCGATATCCAGCCCCCGACTGGGCGAAAGTTTCAAGAAGGGACCGCCGGAAGCAGCGAGCCGCAAAAGTAGGCAAAGAAGTGCGCTCATGCGCTTGATCCATGCCCGCGCACTTGCTGGCGCGACCGCAGTTCTTCTTCTTTTGTCGTTTTGTCGGATGCAGGCCCAGACAAATCTCAAATACCAGGACCTCCCAAGGCAATTGTGGAACTCGTCGATACACGGCCCACTCCGAACGTCGAGATGTTAGATCAATGATGATCGTGTTTGCCAGGTCGACTCGATTTGGATTCTGCCCGTTTTGATTCTTGTAACACCATCAGACCTGGTAGAAATTAAAAAGCAAAGCTTGCCGCGCTCGACCCGTCTCATCAATGGGATCTGCTTCACTCGAGGGAATGCCATAACGTATGTCGAAGGAAATCAAAAAGGCGAATCAGAAAATGCAAGCATGGATCGATGCGCGAAGGCGCCACCACTTATCTTACAGCCAGCTACAGATGGCCCGAGAGGTGGGTTGAACCCGGCGACGCTGGGCAAGATCGATAATCATAAGCAGGAGCCGTGGAAACTGCCACTGTCACAATTCATCGAGCAACTCTATTTTGCGCGCTTCGGCAAAACTACCCCCGACAACGTCGTGTCCATCGAGGAGCGATGTCGGCTCGAAGCGGCGAAAAGGGAAGTAAGACGTGCCGCCGCCAAGCGGGAGCGTGCAATGGACAGCACCTGAAGCACCATTACGCCGACCGCGATATTGCGACACCGCGGTGGCCTTCAACGACGGTGTCGCCCCAGCGCTGCATGCGACCACTGCCTTTGCAGTTCCGGATCCGCGTGTCGTTCACGAATTCTCTCTTCGGGATATCGTGACCACCATGGCCGACTCTGGAGGTACACCCGCGATGTGGAGCTCGACGCTGATCAGGCCTACATACCAAACCGTACTTCAATGACTGGCAGCCTTTTCGGCACAACCCTTCAGGTGGGCTTCAGTTTCTCTTCGACATAGAGCGAGAGCTCAACCATGCGCTCGGTCAATTGTTCGGCTGGCAGTCCCGCAAAGTTCTTGAGGACCAACTCCTTGACATAGAGCCGCACGAGATACCGTAGCTGGAGCGCGCGGTTCCGCGTGGCGAAGACGAAATCGCGATGCCCGTTATTCACGACGATCAGGTTCCGCTCAGCATCGAATCGCGAGCGCCACAGTTCCCCGGCGGCCCGTTCAAACGTGTAGCCCGGTAAGCCGCGTGCATTGACGACCGCAGGGCCTATAGCCGCATCAAGGCTGTCAGTGACGGTGATCAGTGCCTCCGCACTGCAGCGTGCGTCGCGCTGCGAAACGGCGACGGACAAACGCACGAGGCCGGGCGACGACGGAGCCTGGAAGCTCACTTCTTGATCGGAGGTGGACGAGAGCGTGCCACTCCCCTCCACGATCTCCCAGGTGAATATCAAATACTGCTCGACTCGCCTACGCGAGCGATCCCGGGGCAGCGCGCGAAAGAGCCGGCTTTGGTTCACTGTCAATGTGCTCGCCGCTGGCAAAATCACAACAGTGTACAAAGGCCCTGCATATTCGAAGAATTTGCGCTGGGTGGATTCGCCTCCGCTCGGTTCCGGAAGACCTGGCATGGCCCCCTCCTCCTCACCAGAGGACTCCACAAGTCGCTCCGGCGGCTCGCCGGCACCGGCCGCTTGCGGCGAGCGTGACCGGATGTCAAACCAGTCGTATTCCTCGCGCGGCAAGATCAGCATGGCCTCGCGAAACGCACGCTGGATGGCACGCAGGGACTCCCGGTTCGCCTGCTCTTCCTCGGCGCGGCGCTGTGCGTCGATGAGGCCGTTGAGGTGCGCTCCGAGCGGTGCCAGAGCTTCCGCAAATGCCCCATAGCGTTCATCGTGGACGATCCCGGAACGCGTGCTGGGTGTAAGGTTCAGGTAGGGCACGTCGATCAGGCCCTGCAGGTAACGAGAGCTCCACGGCGCGCGCTCCAAACCGGGCAGCGTACCCATATCCTCGATCACCCGCGTGCCACCTCGGGTAAGGGCGACCCGGCAGTCTCGGCCGGCTCCGTGAGATATAGTTCGGCATACGCCTCGCCGAATGGCGAGCGAACTGTCGGTAGTTGATGGAGCAAGCGGCCTTCGAACTGCCGCGGCTCGACCTGGTACTGCTTGCGCGCCAGTTTATCGACTACCGTTACACGAACCTGGGTAGTACGGATCCGGTCGCGCAGCTCCGGGGCCAGATACCACTGGATCTTCTCGCCGCTCAAGCCACGGATCCTCGAGCAAGGGACGGATCTTGAGCTCGGTGCCCGGTTCGGCAAAGAGCACGCGTCGCGGGTTTACGGTGTAGCGCGGATCCCCTTTGCTCATAACCATCTGATAGACCCGCCGATCGGCA
>CATPBJ010000185.1 GCA_955652395.1 uncultured Terriglobales bacterium
GACCAGTGAGACTGACAACGGATCACTGACCACCTCGAGCTTATGCAACGAGACACTGCAGGCACGGCCTGCAAATAAATTTTAGAGGAGACTGTAATTATGGCAAAGCAGATCGTACATGGCGAGGAGTCGCGACAGGCGATTCTCCGCGGCGTCAACTTGTTGGCTGACGCGGTAAAAGTCACTCTCGGCCCCAAGGGCCGCAACGTGGTAATCGAAAAGAAATTCGGTTCACCGACCATCACCAAGGACGGCGTTACTGTCGCCAAGGAAATCGAATTGAAGGACTCACTGGAGAATATGGGCGCACAGATGGTGCGTGAAGTGGCGTCCAAGACCTCGGATGTGGCCGGCGACGGCACCACCACTGCCACTGTTCTGGCCCAGGCGATTTACCGCGAAGGCGTAAAGACCGTCGCGGCCGGCGCCAATCCGATGGCCATGAAGCGCGGCATCGAGAAGGCAATCACTGCCATTTGCGGCAGTGTGGACAAGGAGGGCAACCGCGTGAAGGGCGAGCTGGACAAGTTCTCCAAGCCCGTCACCGGCGACATGATTGCCCAGGTGGGCACCATTTCCGCCAACAATGACGAGACCATCGGCAACATCATTGCCCAGGCCATGAAGAAAGTGGGCAAGGATGGCGTTATCACCGTCGAGGAAGCCAAGACCCTCGAGACCCAGCTGGACGTAGTTGAAGGCATGCAGTTCGACCGCGGATACCTCTCTCCTTACTTCGTGACCGATCCCGAGCGCATGGAAGTTTCGCTCGAGAACGCGTACATCCTGATCAACGAAAAGAAAATCAGCTCGATGAAAGACCTGCTGCCCCTGCTGGAGCAGATCGCGAAGAGCGGCAAGCCGCTCCTGATCGTGGCTGAAGACGTCGAAGGCGAGGCTCTGGCCACGCTGGTCGTCAACAAACTGCGGGGCACGTTGCAAGTCGCGGCCGTCAAGGCTCCCGGCTTCGGCGATCGCCGCAAAGCCATGCTGCAGGACATTGCCACTCTCACCGGCGGCAAGGCCATCACCGAAGACCTCGGCATCAAGCTGGAGAACGTCCAGATCTCCGACCTCGGCCAAGCCAAGAAGATCACCGTGGACAAGGACAACACCACGCTGGTCGAAGGCAAGGGCAAGCACTCCGAGATCGAAGGCCGAGTAAAGGAAATTCGCAGCCAGATCGAAAAAACCACCAGCGACTACGACCGCGAGAAACTGCAGGAGCGGCTGGCGAAGCTGGTTGGTGGCGTGGCTGTGATCAAAGTCGGAGCCGCGACCGAGACCGAAATGAAAGAGAAGAAGGCTCGCGTCGAAGATGCGATGCACGCGACCCGTGCGGCCGTGGAAGAAGGCATTGTCCCCGGCGGCGGCGTGGCCCTGGCCCGTTGCGTCGGCGCACTCGACAAGCTGAAGCTCGAAGGGGATGAGCAGATCGGCGTCAACGTCGTGAGGCGCTCCCTGGTCGAGCCGTTGCGTCAGATCGCCGAGAACGCCGGCGAAGAAGGCGCAATCGTCCTGGGCAAAGTCAACGATGCCAAGGACAACAACTACGGCTACAACGCCCTGACCGGCGAGTACGAAGACCTGGTCAAGGCGGGCGTGCTCGATCCGACCAAGGTAGTGCGCACCGCACTGCAGAACGCCGGTTCGATCGCGTCCTTGATGCTGACCACCGAAGCCCTGGTAGCGGAGATCCCGGAAGAGAAAAAGGGAGCTCCAGCCGGCGGTGGACACGGCGGCGGTATGGAAGGAATGTACTAAGAGCAGCTGTCAGCTATCAGCCGTCAGCTCTCAGGTAGAACCGAGCCCCCCGCGCAAGCGCGGGGCTTTTTGTGTGTGCCGAGGATGTGCGATAGCGCGCCGGGGAACTTGGGATATTCAAGCGACTCGCTTCCTCATCTTCAGAACTTGCCAGTCGCTAATTCCAACGGGTCCGGGTTCTCCGTAGGCGTAGGCTCGAAAGCTGCTCCAGGGCCACTGATCGGGTTCCTGAACCAGGTCGCGCTTCACCGGATTGCGGTGCATGTAGCGCAGCTTCTCGGTGCGCTTGTGCTCGGTCCATACGTTGAAATCATAGAAGCGGAGCTGCCAGATGTGGGTCGGAGGCGGGCTCTGCCACAAGTTTCAGAGCCTGCATGACGGTCGAGGGCGTGCCGCGCTGAGGTTCGCTGATCAGCAGGTGAACGTGCTCGGGCATGACCATGTAACCGAGTACCACGACGCCATAGCGTTGCCGCACCTGCTCGAAAATCCCAAGATACAGATCACGACGGCGCGCCGACCCCAGCCCGGCTCGCGCTGATAAACAGCTGCAGGTGATGAAGTGCAGGTCCCCGGCGCCATAGTATCGCTTGAGATTCTTGGGCACGACGGAAGGGTAAGGGCTTGGGCAGATTTATGTCTGTGACGGATGACCTGTGAGGTGGGGACACTGCAGGGCCCCACTTCTCGCAAAAGGTGCGAGAAATGGGGCACCCTCACCCTCGCTAAGATTTTGTTGCCTACAGCATTCTCCCTAGCTCAGATTTTCTCGCTAACCCTCCAAAGTTTCTCACCTTCCATTCGTCATATTCGTATCCCCCAGAAAACGTGGGGCCTCGCCCGTGGCAATGCCCGTGCTCTTACAAAGCCAGACCTAATCAGGAGGAAATTATGCCCAGCATACATGTTGATAGGGTCGGTGAAATGACGGTGGTTGAATGTGAAGGCAGGTTCGTCCGGAGTGACGAGGCGTTTAGGTTGCGGGACGTGGTTACGTCCCAAGACGATGCCCACATCATTGTGCTAGACCTTACAGAGATGCGTGCCATCGGCGGCGGTGGCATCGGGGTACTCGTATTCCTGCAGCGCTGGTGCCGCGACCACGATATTCGGTTCAAACTGTTCAATCCATCGCGGTCGGTGCAGGAGAGGTTGGAGAACACGAACGCAATGTCGGAATTCAACATCGCCTCGCTGGACGAGATGATGGCATTGCTCGGCCAGGCCGACCGGCGGTACGCACTCGCTTCCTGACAGTATTGCCGGGAGGGCTATGTGTCTTACTGCACGCGCAGAATCAGTTGCGTGCCGCTGTCCAGACGCACGTTCCCGGTGTTCGAGCTCAATACGGACACCGGACCTGACGTCTCGAGAGAGAGACCCTTCATGCCCACTACGCCCCGGCTGGTGGGGCTGAGCGGTACGACCGTTGAACTGTTCGGCGCCATGGGATCGGGAGGGACGGAGAGCTCGCCCGGATAAGGTGATGAGGCGCCCGATGTGGTGGCGTCCCCGATCGGGCCGCGCTGACCCGGTATCGGGGGCATGCCCGCCTGACGGCTAGCCGGGGATAAATTTCCCTCAGGGCTGGTTCCAAACTGCAGGGGTCTCGCGATTGCCTGTACTGCCACTTGCAGCGGTACTTCGCGTCCGTCTTTCAGCAGCATGCGATCGAAGGTAATTCCTACCAGGGAATCTGGAGAAGTCTTGCTGCGGGCCTTGGCTTCGGTCACATGGCCGATGATTTTCGTGTTGCGGGGAACCACAATCTGACCGTGCGCCAACAGATCGGTTGCAGTCTTGGCCTCGATCCTGTCGTTTGCTTTGCTTTTTTTTTTTTATATTTAGTTGTACAACTAGATGTAAAGATTAGTTTTCGTCGGCAGCGTCTCGGCTGGCGCGGCCGAATTCGGGGCCTTCGGAACCGTGGCTGGTTCGGCAGAGACTTGAGCCAACGACATCGCGGCCAAAGCAAGTATCACACCCGCCGAAAAAAATCCCTTCTTCATCTTCACTCCCTGGTTAATCTTTCCTGGTTGCCTGCTGGTTATGATGCGCCCGGCTAGAACCAGGTTCCCTTCCTATATTTACGAATCCCTGGCGGATGCTGTGGATAAAATCGGTGTAAGCCGGAGTGGACCCGGCGGCCCGCACTGTCGCCGCCACCTGCCCACGATGATAGGCGGAGTGCGTGATCACGTGCATCAGGATGTCATCCTTGCGGCTGCTCCAGGTTTCGCCTTTGCTGTTCCGATAGCTCATGGGTTCGGCTAGATCAGCGTCTCTGCTGCCGGCCAGATAGTTCTTCCAGAGCACTGGTAACTGTGCCGCTTGCCTAGCACATTCTTCCATTGTGAACTCCGGCCATACCGGAAGTGTCTGCGGCTTCTGTTCGAGCCGTTCCATCCACAATCGCTCCGACGAAAAAATGTGGGCCATCAATTGCAGGGCGCGAGGCGGTGGCGTTACTGCCGTGCGCAAGCCAGAGAGCACTTCCTGATTCGCCCATCCGTCGTAAGCGAAGAGACGGGTGAAATGTTCAATCAGGTCCATGACATTATTCAAACACAGCCAGTGGCTGTCCGTACATGATGCCGGGCGGGGACCATGTGCACTAAAAAAGCCCCGCCACTGGGGCGGGGCTTGTAGACGAAGCGGCGATCCCGAAAATAACTCAGTCTTAATTCTTGTCGTTTTTGTCCTGCATATCTTCTTTGGCTTCGTGCGCAGCAGACTGATGGCCCGCCATCGAAAGTGCAGCCATGAAGGGCGCTGCGTCAGCGGGTGGCTTCACGTCGCCGGTAAGGACTTTGCGGAAACCCACATCTCGGCCATAAATGGCGGTGGTCGAATCCGCGTCCTGCTCGATCACGGCACCCTCCAGCGTCAGACCGGCGAACGCACCTTTGGAACGGGAGTAAGTCAGCAGCTCCGCGCTCATCTTCCAGTCGGTGCCGGCCGACGCGTGACGTCCGACCGGACCGGCCGCAGCGGAGCCTTCCCCGCTGAGCTGGAACTTGCTCGAAAGCAGGTGCTGCAGGCCCTTATCGTTCATCACAAGCATGACCAGGTCGACGCCCTCAGCGCCGATCTGAAGACCCCAGCTTCCGCCACCCACGGAGATGAAAGCGGGGGCGCTCCAGCCCGTTGTGGTGCGGCAGCTGGCGACGCCGCGGCCATGCTTACCGCCAAAAATGAAGCCGGCCTTGATCAGGTGCGGAACTACTACGATGCATTTCGCATCGTTCAGCACCTCTTCGGGAATGCCGTTGTCTGGCGCAGCCATGATTTCCTTGAGCACACTCCCGGCGTTCTGCAGGCGCTCGACAGAATCCTCTTTGGCGGTGGCCGAAGCCATACTTCCCAACAGTGCGACTAAACTGAATATCACTGCAAAAGACCATTTCATTTTTCCTCCTTGTTTCCTCCTTGAAAAAATGTCTTGACTCTCTTGCTCGAGCGCGGCAATCGGCTCGTCAAATTTCCGCCCTAGGGTGCTGGCGTCAGATCGCCGGTCTGCGACCCGTTATCAACTGGATCAGGAGCACCACGATCGCCACCACCAGAAGAAGGTGGATGAACCCGCCCAGCGTGTACGAGCTAACGATTCCCAGCAACCACAGAACCAACAGAATCACGAAAATCGTCCAAAGCATAAGTCACCTCGTTGGTCGATCAAGAGTAATCCGACAACGCTGCTTTGATCCTTGACGCAGCTGAAACGTTGCATGCTTGTCCGTACGGGAAACCCTGTAGACATCTGGAAGTGCACAACGATGAACGCTTGAATTCGCCGGAGCAGAGGGGTAGGGTTAACCGGAGCGCGGGGTTCACAACCCGGTATTTCTCCTTTACGTGCGTATCCGCAAGAGGATCTCGAAGACGTATTGCTATCCAGAGCCACGATCGTTTCGTCGAAATGATTTGGAAGTCTCATTCAGGAGGACGCACCATGAAGCGCAGAGATTTCATCATCGGGGCAACCTGCGGAGTGGGGGCGGCGTGGATCGGCTCCCGAGAGTTGGTCAGGGCCATGAGTGCGGTGCCGGCACTGCCGCGCAAGTTCAGCGCGGCCGATACGGTGGTGTTGGGTAAGACCGGAATCACCACCAGCCGCCTCGCGATGGGAACTGGAACGGTGGGCAGCGGACATCACTCCCACCAGACTGCGCTGGGCGTGAAGGGTTTGTCTGATCTCCTGCTCAACGGCCATGGCAACGGTTTGCGGTTCTTCGACGCCGCGGATGCCTACGGCAGCCATCCTCATGTGGCCGAGGCGCTCAAGCACATCTCCCGCGACAAGGTCACTGTGCTCACCAAAACCTGGGCGCGCGACCCGGCCGAAGCCCGCGCCGATCTGGACCGCTTTCGCAAGGAGCTGGGAACCGACTACCTCGATATCTGCCTGATGCACTGCCTCACCGAAGCTGACTGGACGGAGCGCTACCGGGGTGTCATGGATGTTTTTTCCGAAGCCAAGGAGAAAGGAATCATCCGGGCCCATGGCTGCTCCTGCCACAGCATCGAGGCGTTGCGTGCGGCGGCCAAGTCGCCCTGGGTCGAAGTCGATCTGGTGCGCATAAACCCGATCGGTTCACACATGGACGCCGATCCCGATACGGTGGTGAGTGTGCTCCGCGAAATGAAGGCCGCGGGAAGAGGGATTGTCGGCATGAAGATTCTCGGCCAGGGCGATTTGCGCAATCGACAGGACGAAGCTTTGAAATACGCGCTGTCGCTGGGCGTGCTGGATGCCTTCACCATCGGCGCCGAGAGCAAAGCCGAACAGGAAGACTTGATCCGGAGAATTTCCGCGGCCGCATAGAAATAAAGAGATAGCTAGAGCGCGACTCGCGCTTCGCAGCTTAAACATCGCAGTTCTCCAATGGCACAGCCGCGAAGCGGCGCAAGAGTGTAGCTTCGGGCGTCAGCCCGGGGGATCGCAGTAGATGACGCAGCCCTGAAAGGGCGGAAGAAACAATCGCGAAGGCGGTTTGTGGTTGCGCCTGCGAGCGCGCAGTCCCGAAAAACCTCCAGCCATCCCCTTACCACCCGCCGCCATCCAAAACCCGACCGCGAAATCAGAGGTAAACAATGATGATGAAATTCACGATTAAAGCGCTTCTCGCACAATTGGTGCTGTTGAGCAGCCTGGGATTGCTCT
The DNA here is from genome assembly GCA_955652395.1 of uncultured Terriglobales bacterium. GTDB lineage: Bacteria > Acidobacteriota > Terriglobia > Terriglobales > Acidobacteriaceae > JAIQFF01. The sequence continues at coordinate 6,929 of CATPBJ010000185.1, forward strand.
GGGCTCAACAGGACTCCCAAGATCAACCGGCAGACAACACCAAAGTCAATCAGCGTGACCGGAACAAGGCCGAACCAACTGCTGATCAGCAGAAGGACAATTCGAACGATCGCCAGCTGGCGCAGCAAATCCGGAAAGCGCTGGTCAAGGACAAATCGCTTTCAACCTACGCTCACAATGTCAAGGTCATCGCGCAAAACGGTATGGTGACCTTGAAAGGGCCGGTGAAGTCGGAAGAAGAAAAGCAAGCGATCGAAGCGAAAGCGGCCCAGATTGCCGGCTCCGACAAGGTCACCAGCGAAATTCAGGTCGCATCCAAGTAACTGCATCAATCATCAGCAATCAACCTTTATGAACGAGGAGATTAAACATGGCAGGCAAAAATACAGCAGCTTTCGGAATTTATCGAGACCGGGCCGGAGTTGAAACCGCGGTCGACATGTTTCGCGAGCAAGGTTTCCGCAACACCGACATTTCAGTGCTATTTCCGCACAACGAGGGCACCAAGGATTTTGCCACGGAGAAGAACACCAAGGCACCGGAAGGCACCGCTGCCGGAGCTGGTACCGGCGCGGTTCTGGGTGGTGCCCTAGGCTGGCTCGCAGGTATTGGCGCGCTGGCGATTCCGGGCGTGGGCCCGTTCATCGCGGCGGGTCCGATCATGGCTGCGCTGGCCGGGGCGGGCGTCGGCGGAGCCGTTGGCGGCCTAACAGGCGCCCTGGTCGGTATGGGAATTCCTGAATTTGAGGCCAAGCGTTACGAAGGCCGAGTCAAGGAAGGCGGCATCCTGCCTTCGGTACACTGCGACGACTCCGATTGGACCAAGAAAGCCAAGGAGATCCTGAAAGACACTGGAGCGCAGGATGTAACTTCCACCGGCGAGGCGAAGGCCGATTTTCAGAAGACCGACAAACCGATACCCCGCGCCAGCTAGAGGAGAGTGCAACAGAGATGCCGAACCCCTCAGCGAATGAGGGGTTTCTCTTTGTTCCAAGAATGTTCCAAGCAGGCCAGGAAAACACGGATACGAAGCAGCCCTGGGTCTCCTGTCAACTGGTTTTCAGCAGCACGCGCACATCGCTTCCTGTCATCTCCCTGGGTTGTGGAATTCCGAGCATGCCCAGCACCGTGGGCGAGATATCGCGCAGCGAGCCGCCCGGTTTCAGCGAGAATTTCTTTCCATTCTCCGCGACCACAATAAATGGCACCGGGTTCGTAGTGTGCGCCGTGTGCGGACCACCGGTGGCGGGATCGATCATCATCTCGGCGTTGCCGTGATCGGCCGTGATCAGCAGGGCTCCACCCTTGGCTCTGACCACCGGCTCGATCCGACCGAGGCAGGCGTCCACGGTTTCGACGGCCTTGACCGTAGGCTCGATCTTGCCGGAGTGCCCGACCATATCGGCGTTGGCAAAGTTGACGATGATGACGTCGAAGGTCCCATCTTCCACGGCCTTGATCACCGCGTCGGCAATTCCGGCGGCGCTCATTTCAGGTTTCAGATCGTAGGTGGCGACTTTGGGCGACGGCACCAGTACCCGGTCTTCTCCCAGGAACGGCTGCTCGATTCCGCCGTTGAAGAAGTAGGTCACATGCGCGTACTTCTCAGTTTCCGCAACCCGCAGGTTGCGAAGGTTCATCTGACCCATCACGTTGGCCAGAATATTGTCCAGCGATTCCGGCGGGATCACCACCGGGAGCGAAAATTCCTTGTCGTACTGGGTCATGCAGACGTAGTGCAGATTCCTAGGCACGCGATCTCTGGGGATAGCAGCGTCCAGATCGGCACCCCCCGGCAGGTCGCTCCCCGCTTGCGGGTTCAGTCCGCTGTTGCGGGTCAGCGCACGGGTGATCTGGCGAACCCGATCGGCGCGGAAGTTGAAACAGATGCATGAGTCCTCGTCGCGTATGGTGGCCAGCGCCTCTCCGCGATTGTCCACGCAAACGAAGGGCACAAGGAATTCGTCGGTCACACCTTTGTTGTACGACTCTTTCACGCCCTGGACCGGGTCCACGTATTTGCCGCCTTCGCCATCTCCGAAAACCATGGCGTTGAACGCCTTGGCGATGCGTTCCCAGCGGCGGTCACGATCCATGGCGTAGTAGCGCCCATTCACAGAAGCGATTTTTCCCGTGCTGTATTCGCGCGTCTTCTGCTGCAGTTGTTCCAGATATCCGGCGCCATTGGTGGGCATTGTATCGCGGCCATCCATAAAGGCATGTACAAAGACCCGGTCAACTCCGTTCTGCTTGGCCATTCTGAGCAGAGCATAGAGATGGGTTTGATAGGAGTGCACTCCGCCATCCGAAAGCAGTCCGAAAATATGCAGCCGCCGGCCCCCCGACCGGGCGTTGTTCATGGCGCTGAGCAGAACCGGATGCGAGAAGAACTCGCCCTTCTGGATCATCAGCTCAATGCGGGTGCTGTCCATGTGGACGATGCGTCCGGCGCCGATATTGAGATGGCCGACTTCGCTGTTTCCCATCTGGCCGTCGGGCAGGCCGACGTAATGGCCGCTGCTCTGAATCAGCGTGTTGGGATATTCGCGCAGTAGCCGGTCGTAGGTGGGCTTGCGAGCCAGGGCGATGGCATTGGCCTTGGTTTCGACGCGGTATCCCCAGCCGTCGAGGATGATCAGCACAAGCGGTTTGGGACGATTCATGATGCTCCTGGTTTTTGTGTCTGGCTCGCCGGAAACGGATAACTCAGAGGAACAAGAGAAAAATTGGAAAGAAAAGAAATTATAGGCGACGGAAAGAGGTTTTCAAATCCGCGACTGCATAATATAGTCGTTCTAGCTCGAATCCATACCCCTTTCCTCCGGGCTAGGGATCGCTGCCCAAGTTTTGTTCGACACAAACGGAGAAATATATGCCCCTGAGCGAACTTCTACTGCCAGAATTTGATGCCGAAATGAAAACGACGCGCACGATGTTAGAGCGCATCCCCGAGGACAAGAAAGACTTTGCGCCTCATCCCAAATCCATGCCGTTGAACAAACTTGCTCCACACGTGGCTGAGCTGGCTGGATTCGGCCTTACGATCTTGACCACCCCCGAGCTCGACTTTTCCAAAAGCAGTCGTACGCGGGTTTCCTTCGAGTCGGCAGATCAACTGGTGAGGGTTTTCGACGAGGGTGCAGCCAAGGTTCGTACCGCGCTTAAGAACACGCCGGATGAGGCATGGACCCAGAACTGGAAACTAAGCTTTCAAGGCAAGCCCATTTTCGACGGGTCACGTTTTCTGGCTTATCGACAAATGTTCATCAACCACCTGGTACATCACCGCGCTCAACTTGGAGTGTACCTGCGTCTGAATGATAAGCCGCTGCCCGCGACTTACGGGCCGTCGGCGGATGACACGATGGGCTTTTGAGCAGCGCGCTGACAGCGGGTTTTGATGACCACTTCCCGAATAGTTCTCGCAGAACTTGTGAGCGATCTACTTCGAGATACGTCGCTACGTCTGAGATGATCTCGTTGAGCGTTCCCAGCTTTAACGTCTGGTGTGCGGGAATTGTGGATGGGGTGATCGGTACCGCGAACGGTGGATTTCAAGCGAACGTGACTGCCCGTTTGTCTTCTTGATACATGGCCGTATCGGCGAAGAGCCTGGGCGGGGTCGTGACCGGAAAGATCACGAGGCAATTTCAAGCTAGGATAACCTCATCCTTTACGATGTGCAGGCGAATTACAGCCGGCGCCGACTCATCGTCGAAATGGCAGCGAACAGCGTCACGCACCATTTCGCGGAGTTCTTCCATGCTTTCGGCTTGGGTGAAGATATCGTGGCCCAGCGCGCGCGCCTCGTAACCGCCTTCGACCGACTCTTGAACGGAAAAGATGATCTCAGTTTCTGACATATTTCTCCCAGGATTACTCCTTGCGTTCGGGTCGCAGCCGAGGGCCGATTTTCCAAGATCAACGTTTGTAATTCAGCGCTTTGATGCCGAGGAACCTCGCCGCATCGCCCAATTCTTCTTCAATCCTTAACAGCTGGTTGTACTTTGCGATGCGATCGGTGCGCGAGGCTGATCCGGTTTTGATCTGGCCCGCTCCAGTCGCCACGGCCAGGTCGGCGATGAATGTGTCTTCGGTCTCTCCTGAGCGGTGCGAGATGATGGAGGTGTAGCCGTTGCGTCGCGCCAGGTCGATCGCGTCCAGGGTCTCGCTGACTGTGCCAATCTGGTTGACCTTGATCAGAATCGAGTTAGCCACGTGCTGGTCGATCCCCGCTTGCAGAAACGTAACATTGGTCACGAACAAGTCGTCGCCGACCAGTTGGATCTTCCCGCCCAATTCCTTCGTCAGATTCTGCCAGCCATCCCAATCGTTTTCCGACAAACCGTCTTCTAACGAGACGATAGGGTAGTCATTCACCCATTTTGCCCAGAAGCGCACCATGTCGTCGGAGCTCTTCGCCGATTTATCGGATTTCTTGAAGACGTACTTGCCGTCCTGATAGAACTCGCTGGCTGCGGGATCAAGAGCGATGGCGATCTGTTCCCCGGGCTTGTATCCCGCCTGGGTGATGGCTTCGAGCACAACTTCGATTCCCTCGACATTCGATTTCACCGACGGCGCGAAGCCACCTTCATCGCCGACCGCAGTGTTGTAGCCACGCTTTTTGAGTACGCCTTTCAAGGTGTGGAAGACCTCGACGCCCCAGCGCAGCGCGTCTGAGAACGATTCCGCTCCGACCGGCATCACCATGAATTCCTGAAAGTCTACGTTGTTGTCGGCGTGAGCGCCGCCGTTGAGGATGTTCATCATCGGTGTGGGCAGAGTGTTGGCGCCTGCGCCGCCAAGGTAACGGTAGAGGGGCAGGCTGAAAGCGGCGGCCGAAGCCCGCGCAACCGCCATCGAAACAGCCAGGATGGCATTGGCGCCCAGGCGGCCCTTGTTCTCGGTGCCGTCGAGCTCGATCATCTTCTGATCGATGGCGCGCTGGTCGGCCGCTTCCAGGTTGGCCAGTGCGTCGGCAATCTCACCGTTCACACTCTCCACGGCCTTGAGCACACCCTTGCCCACATAGCGTTGTTGGTCGCCATCACGCAGCTCCACTGCCTCGTGTTCTCCCGTGGATGCCCCGCTCGGGACTGCCGCGCGCCCCGTGGTTCTGTCCGCCAGGGTGACTTGTGCCTCGACTGTGGGATTGCCGCGAGAATCGAGAATCTCTCGCGCCTGGATTTCCTGAATTTGCGTGATCACGTCCATGATTGCCTGTATGCCCTCGCTTCAGTTCTTTGTCGGGTTGAGACTCGCGATTATATCGAAAGGCCGACGCTGTCGCGAAGTCCAGGCACCAGACAATGACCGCCGAACGTTGCGACCGATGTTCCAGACAGCCCGTGCCTCCGATGGTTCATCCACTTTTTCACAGGCTGCTGCGAGCCGCTTGTGCTCTAGAGTCGAAACAGGATGTCCGATCGCACAGAAACTCTGGCTATCGGCTCACGAGCACCGGAATTTTTGTTATCGGCTGCCAACCGTGACGGGATTCTTTCGCCTTCCGGTTTTCTGTCTCGTGGCGTGCTGATCATGGAGTTCCTGCGTGGCCCTGGTGACCGAACTGCGTGCAACGCATGGCTCAGTTAGAGCCAATGAAAACTGAAATCGAACAGGCGGGAGCGCAACTGGTGTACATCGCAGCGGGAAAAAGTACGGGAGCATGGCAGCCCGCCAAGTTCTTGCGATCGCATCCTGTGTCGTACCCCTTTCTGCTGGATGAGGACCGCTCAGTGACGAAAGCCTATGGCCTGTATCACCGGTTGGGTGTGGATGCGATCCACATCGCGCATCCGGCGACGCTGGTCATCGATCGCGATCGGAAAGTTCGCTACCTCTATCGCGGAAACAATCAGACGGATCGGGCGCCATTCAATCAGGTCATGGAGGCAGTGAGGAAATTATCGGTTTCCGGTTGAAGCACGTTGCAGGGACTGGGTCGGCAAATTTGCTGGAAATTCAGGAGGCGGAATGAAGATAGTACTTGTAATGCTTGCTGTGATATTGCTGGCGGTCGCGGCTGGGGCACAGACCAATATGGCTCTCCCCGCGGGCACTGCCTTCAAAGTCAAACTGGAAAACACGCTGTCCACTTTCTCGAGTAAGGAAGGCGATGCCTTCTCCGGGCGAGTGATCGATGCGGTAATGCTTGACGGGAAGACCGTACTTCCTGTCGGCGCCACCGTGCGGGGACGGGTCACGAAGGTCAATGATCCGCGCCGCATCGCGGGCAAACCCACCATCGGAATTCTTCCCGAGGAGGTAGTTCTGCCCAACGGCGAACGTTACATGCTCAACGCGGCCATGGTGGACACCAGTCTGCGTAACGAAACCGACGTGAATACAGAAGGCCAGTTCAAGGGTGACGGCATTGATGGAAAAGACTTGACCGAAATCGGCATGGGCACGGGTGCAGGTATGCTGATCGGCGGTCTGGCCAAGCACGGCAAGGGTCTGCTGATCGGGGGAGGTGTCGGCGCCACCCTCACAGTTGCGCATTGGCTGGGCAAGAAGCGTTCGGCGGTGCTGCCTTCCGGAACAGAGTTGACGATGGAATTGAGCCGTCCGCTCGCGATGACGGCTGACGGCGGCGGCCAGTAAGCAGGCTAGGTTTCCGCTAGTCCGGGTTGTGGATTGCGATGGCGGCTTCGTGCCGCCATTTTTTCAATGACTACGTGAAATCAAGTCTTCTTCGCTCAGCAACTGCAGTTCCATCCACCCTTCCACCGGAAGCGCGTCGGTGGGCAGGCCGTTCTCCCACAGGCTGAAGCGCAGCTTCAGCGTGATCGCGGCTGGAGCGGCAGGCTTAATGTTCGCACGCTCAGCTGGCAGGCCCAGGGGAAGAGCCAGCAACCACTCCAGGGGAAGCTTGAACTCGAAGTTTCGGAACAGAGCGACGGCGGCCTGATGGCAAGGCCGGTCGGAGGCCGCGAGAAACTGGCCGGTGTCGGGAACGCTGACCTTCCAACTGCGTATCCGGCCGGCTTCCACTGCCACGTCAAGGCGCAAGACTCGTCGTGGCGGCGCGCCCTCCTCCGCCGATGATTCAAGATTAACCACGAGCTCGAAATCCACCGCGGGAGCTCTATTGTCGATAAAGTCGAGGCGTCCGTAGATGTAGGCATCATCAATTCCCGCATGAACCGCGTCGAGCAGAAACTGTTTGCCGTGCATGGCACCGGCACGCCGGTCGGCGGTGTGGACGGCCGCCCCCATCCATTCAAAGTAGCGCACCATGTCGCCGGTAATGCGGGGATGAATGTAGGCGGTCTGAGGCAGCACCGCAGGCCGCTCCATCCCGCTGAGAATGGGCTGTCCCAGATAGTCGGGCGGACGCGTACCGAGTAGCGGATAGATATTCGAAAGGTGCTTGCGGTAGAGCTCATCGAATTCGCGGTCGTTGGCGGAATGGTGCTCCGGGCCATACCACCAGTTCCAGTCGCTGCCTTCCGCGATCAGAATTTCTTCGAAGGCGAGCTGTCGCTGTGCCGCGCTGGCCGTGGGGGCTGCCTGGGCGTAGAAATTGCGGGCATGATAGAGATAGTCCCAAGCACGGTTGTCTTCCGGAGCCCCGATCCAGACGTTGAAATTGCCGTGAATCCAGGAGCCTGGAACCAGCGACTTGAGCCCGTGAAAATGCTGGTGCCGCTGGATGGCCTCGGATACTGTCGTCGCCTCCACCCCAGGCTCCCGCTGCAGGGCATCGTAGAACCGACGCAGGAATTCCCGGCCGGAATGCGGATAGTATTCCCAGGCATTTTCGCCATCGAGGATGATCGCTACCACCGCATCATGTCCCGCTTCAAGAACCGGATGGGCGGCTTGTTTGATGTTCTGCATGAGGTGACTTGCAGCATCCTGCGGCGGCATGCCGGAATACACAAACCCGATCAGGTCTGAGATGGTGTGGTCCCGGAAAATCAGGTTCATTTCAGCCTGGTCATTCTCAAAGTGGTGAATGGTGTAAAGCTTCCCGGCAAGCTCACTCGGCAGGTGGCCATGACCGTCGCGTCCGAAGGAAACTCCCAGGCTGCGACCTAACACTTCTTCGTCGGTCGCCATCCATTTCACTCCCAGGC
>CATPBJ010000186.1 GCA_955652395.1 uncultured Terriglobales bacterium
GGGGACGCACGAGCGCCGACGCTCGCCCCTGCATCAAGCAATCGCAAGTAGCCCATTCGTGCCATTCCCGTGCACCCGCAAAGACGTTAGGCTGTTTGTGAGCAGACTTCGGGGGAGGGCTGTTCGACGAGCGTCCCATGACTCTTTGAGTCTGGGACGTTTTCGTTTTGGAGAAATTTTTGTAGCACCGCCCTCCCGGCGCTACCTCTCGCGGCCTGGAAACGCTTCGTGGTTTTCTGTAAGGCGGCGGTTTACAATATGGTTAATTGCACGAAAGAAAGCGCGCAGTGGCTCCCCCCGGCGTGGCGGTCACACAGATCGCGGTCATCCCAGTGAAAGCAAATTTTATGGTTCCCGGATTTCTCACTCTCTTGCTGACGCTGCTGCCGGCGGTTGCGGCGAACCCGGCCCTTGACGTCCACGCCATCGCTCAGGCCGTGGACAACCGCTACAACCGTCTGCAAACTCTGCGAGCTGAATTTACCGAGACTTATCGCGGCGCTGGAACCGAACGAACCGAGTCCGGTTCCCTGTGGTTGAAAAAGCCGGGCAAGATGCGCTGGGAGTATCGTTCTCCCAAAGAGAAGCTCTTCCTGAGCGACGGCAAGGACGCCTGGTTTTATCTTCCCGGAGATCGCCAGGTGCGGCGCACTTCGGTCCGCAAGCTGGATGATTTGCGATCGCCCCTGGGATTTCTTCTGGGCAAGACCCGGCTGGAAAGGGAACTCGATGGCCTGTCGGCGGCTTCCGACGTTGCCCCTCTGACCCCGGGTAACACAGTTCTGCGGGGCATACCGAAGAACATGGCGGGCCGGATCAACGAAGTTGTCCTGGAAATTACACCGGATTGCCGCATTGCCCGCATCCAATTTGAAGAGGCCGATGACTCAGTAACCGAGTACCGCTTTAGCGAGCAACGGGAAAACGCGGAAATCGCGGACCAGCTCTTTCGCTTTACCCCTCCAGCCGGAGTCGAGACTGTGGATGGAAATTTCGGGCCATAGAGTTGAACTAATTTATTATCATAAACTTATGGAGTTTTTCAAAGGTCGCAGTTGCAGTGGAACCCGGTGTTACCAGCGATACCTGTCAGGAGTAGTCGTTAGGGCAGATTCACGTCGGGTTAACGTTTCCGAATGTTAGACTTGGGACGGGAAAGGGGCAACAAGACCAGGGCATGGCCCAATTTCTGGTAAAAGTCGCAGACGACCGTGGGCACCTGGCGCAGCAGGTGGAGCATGGTTACTCGGAATCCGAGGTTCGCGAGCGCTTCGTGCAGCAAGGTTACCTGGTCTATAGGGTAAAGCCTCGAGGACTGTTTTCCGGGGGCAAGCTGCAATTCGGGGGGCGGAAGGTCAGGCAAAGCCAGTTCGTGATCTTCAACCAGCAGTTCTTGACCCTGATCAAGGCCGGACTGCCCATCCTGAGCTCTCTGGACCTGCTGATCAAGCGGCAGAAGGACGCGAACCTTAAGTCGCTGCTGCAGAACGTTCGTGAACGGGTGAAGAGTGGCGAGCTGCTGTCTGACTCCTTTGCCGCTCAAGGCGTGTTCCCGCGGATTTACACCACCACGCTGATGGCGGGCGAGAAAAGCGGCAACATGGAGGAAGTGCTCGGCCGATACATCGCCTTCCAGCGGCTGGCTCTGACTTTCAAGAAGAAACTGGCTGTCTCTCTGGTATATCCCGCCTTGCTGGTGACGATGGTGCTGGTAATGCTGGTATTTCTGGTGACCTACGTAGTGCCCGAATTTGCCACGCTCTTTGAAAACCTTAATGCCCAACTGCCCGCAATCACGATATTGATGCTGGCAGTGGGGACGAGAGCGCAGAAGTATGCGCCCTACCTAGCCATCGCCCTCGTGGTGGCAGGCGTGTTGATTTGGCGCTGGAAGAACACGGACCGGGGCGCGGAGCGAATGGATGGCATCATCCTGAAAATGCCCATGCTGGGAGACATCTGGCTGAAATATCAGGTGGCAAATTTCTCCCGCATGCTTTCGACTTTGCTAGCCGGCGGTCTGCCCCTGGTGCCGTCTCTCGAAACCGCGGGGGCTTCCATGAGCAGCCGGCGCATTCTCAACGGTATCGCGGATGCTGCAATCCGGGTGCGCGAGGGCCAGACGCTTTCCGGCAGCCTGGAGCAACAGAAAATGTTCCCCGATCTTTCGGTGGAGATGATCGAAGTCGGCGAATCCACCGGGGCCTTGCCGGCCATGCTGAATTCGGTGGCTGAATTCTATGAGGAGGACGTACAGACGGCGCTGGGAGCGACGATGGCGCTGATTGAGCCCGTCATTCTGATCGTGATGGCGGTATTCGTAGGCGGAGTATTGATTTCGCTCTATCTGCCGATCTTCTCCTTAGGCGCGAATATTCACTGATCGAAGGCGGTGGCCGAGTTTTCGTGGGAAAGTTCGCAGAGAGTTCGTAAGAAATTTCGCAGGAAGATTTGGAATGGCAAAAATAGCCGAAACTAAACCCATAGTCGCGCACGGAGGGAACGGAGGGGCCCGCCTGGCTCCCGCTCCCCACGTCGACGACCTGGCCAAGGCCCAGGATATCGCCCGGCGTTATCGCTGCGAATTCGTAGACCTGCACAATTTCCAGCTCCATCACGATCTGTTCAAGAAGATTCCTGTAGACCTGATGTTCCGCTACAACTTCGTACCCCTGGACGAGACCGAAGAGGGGCGGCTGGCCATCGCCATCGCTGATCCCAGCCAGCTGATGATGATCGATGAGATCAGCCTGCTACTGGGCAAGCGCATCCTCACTAAGGTTTCGACGCTGGCGCAGATCAGCGAAATTCTCAAGAAGACGGAACAGTCGAAGCGTGTGCTGGAAGAAGCCAGCGAAGGCTTCACCCTGGCGGTGGTATCGGAAGACGAGGCCGGCGGCGAAGACAGTATCTCCATCGACCGGTTGACCGCGCAGGGCGACATCAGCCCCATCATCCGCCTAGTCGATACCACGATCTTTACCGCGCTGCAGCGGCGGGCCAGTGACATTCACATCGAGACCCGCGACGATTCAGTGTGCATCAAGTTCCGCATTGACGGCGTGCTCACCCAGGCCATGCCACCGATTGGCAAGGAGCACCACTCCACCATCATTTCGCGCATCAAGGTGATGAGCGAACTGGATATCTCCGAGCGCCGCGTGCCGCAGGACGGCCGTTTCCGCGTGAAATACGGGAATCCCGAGCGCCCCATCGACTTCCGCGTATCCATCATGCCCTCGATTCACGGCGAGGACGCTGTGTTGCGCGTACTCGACAAAGAGTCGATGAGCGAGAAGTTTCACAAGCTGGTTCTCGACGTGGTGGGCTTTGACCCGGATGACTTGAGAAAATTCCGGCGCTATATCGCCGAACCTTATGGGATGGTCCTAGTCACGGGGCCGACCGGTAGCGGTAAGACGACCACTCTGTACGCGGCGGTGAGCGAGATCCGGACTGAAGAAGACAAGATCATTACCATTGAAGATCCAGTCGAATATCAGATTCGCGGCATTACCCAGATTCCGGTCAACGAAAAGAAAGGCCTGACTTTCGCCAGAGGACTACGTTCTATTCTGCGCCACGATCCGGATAAGATCATGGTGGGCGAAATCCGCGACACCGAGACTGCGCAGATTGCCATTCAGTCGGCCCTCACCGGCCACTTGGTGTTCACCACCGTTCACGCTAATAACGTTGTGGACGTGATTGGCCGCTTCCTGAACATGGGCGTGGAGCCTTACAACTTCGTTTCCGCGTTGAATTGTATTCTGGCGCAGCGGCTGGTTCGGCTGATCTGCGAATCTTGTCGTACTGTGGTGCACTATCCCTCCGAAGTGCTGGAAGCCAGCGGACTCGATCCGGGACAGTGGTCGCAAGTGGCGTTTTACGAAGGCCAGGGTTGCATCGAGTGCGCGGGCACAGGGTTTCGGGGCCGGACGGCGATCCATGAACTGCTCGACCTCAGCGACCGCATTCGAGAGATGATTCTGGTCAAGAAACCAACTTCGGAAATCCGTCGCGCTGCCCGCGAGGAGGGCATGCGCTTCCTGCGCGAGTCAGCCCTCGACAAGGTCAGGCTGGGAATGACCACGCTCAAGGAAATCAACAAGGTCACATTCATCGAGAACATGCGGTGAAGTCAGTCTTCCGTCGTCGGTCGTCAGTCGTCAGGAAATACTCCAGCTAAAGGGATTTGCTGACGACCGAAGACCGACGACTAACGACTGATTGCAGTGCCCTTCCAGCTATTGCAATTCACCGCTTAACCGCGTTTTACTTGTACGATAACTACATATTTATGAGCCCTGTGCCCAATTCCGGATCGAGGCCGAAGCTGGCCTGTGAAATTTCTCCTGACCGCGTGCTGGCAGGCCGGGTTTCCGAGAACGGCGGGCGCGCGCTGGAAGGGTGCGCTTCGAGCGAGCTCGCCCCCGGCAGCGTGGTTCCCGACCTGATCGAGACCAACCTGCGGCAACCTGACGCCGTGTACGAAACGGTTCGCGACACCCTGGGCAGCGTAGGCGGGCGTTCGCGCGACGTGATTGCGGTGCTGCCCGATGCCGCGGTCCGGGTGGTGTTGCTCGATTTCGAGACTCTGCCTTCCAAGCGGGATGAAGCCGAAAGCGTGGTCCGCTTCCGGCTGAAAAAGTCTTTGCCCTTCGACGTGGAGAAAGCCAAGGTTTCCTACCATGTGCAGCCTTCCAACGGCGGTGTGCGGGTAATCGCAGCCGTGGCGTTGGCCCACGTTATCGAGGATTATGAGGCTGCTTTTCGCCAGGCCGGTTACGAGCCAGGCGTGGTCATGCCTTCGATGCTGGCGGCGCTGGGAGCGGCACATGCGCCACAGCCATCGCTGGTCATCAAAGTGGATGCTCGCACCACCAGCATCGCCATCCTGGATGGCCAGCAACTTTTACTGTTTCGCACCCTGGAGAACACGCGAGGCGTGACCATTACCGGCGAGCAGCTCGCGGAGGAAGTCTATCCTTCGGTGGTATTCTTCCAGGATACCTACCACTTGAATATTGGCCAGATTTTTGTGGCTGGTCTGCCCGAATCGGGCGGCGCCGCGCCTGCGCTGCGTGCCCAGACCGGTGCCCAGGTCACGGACCTGGTCAGCTCGTCGCAACTGGGCGGGAGTGTGGGTTCCATTCCCAAGTGGAGAATGGCCGGCGTAGTGGGAGCGTTGCTTTCCTGATATGCGCGTTGACATCAATCTCGCCACTCGTCCGTACGAGGATTCCGGCCCCTTGTGGCGGCGTTGGGGCGGAGGCTTGGCGGCGCTGGGCCTTTTCACTCTGATTCTGCTTTATAGTGTGCTCTCGGGTTGGGCTGCGGCGCGCAAGGACCGCGGCCTGATCGAGCAGCGCCAGCAACAGATCGCTGCCCGCGATCTCCAGAAAGCCAAAGCGGAAGAGACCCTCAATCTGCCGGCCAATCGCGGCACCCGCGACCGAGCCCAGTTTCTCAATGACCTGTTCCTGCGCAAGGCCTTCTCCTGGACCAAGGTGTTTGAAGACCTGGAGCGGGTGATGCCGCCGCGGCTGCACGTGGTTTCCATCCATCCGGACAAGGCCCCCGACAGCCAGTTGAAGATCAAGCTTGTGGTAGCAGGGGAATCTCGAGACCGGGCGCTCGAGCTGGTGCGCAAGATGGAGAGTTCGCAACACTTCCAGCAGACTCAAATCGAACAGGAGTCGACCCAACCCGGACAGACGCCGGGCGACAACGTGCAATTTGATATCAGCGCTGTGTACGTGCCCGATTTCACCGACACGGATAAGACGGACCGGAAGGGGTCACACTGATGGCCGACGTCCTCGATATCCGAAAGAAGGCGAAGATTGCGATCGCGGCCCTGCTGGTGGTGGACATCGCCGCGGTGATTCTGCTGTTTTCTCCCCTGGTCGGGTCGGAGCGGTCACGCCGTGAACAACTGGACCAGTTGTGGCAGGAGTTGCAACGCAAAACGCATGAAGTGGAGCCGCTCAAGGACGTGGACAAGAAGATCGCCCTGGCCAGCCAACAGATCGATGACTTCTACAAGACCCGGCTGCCCGCCCAAGATTCGGCGATCTACGAGGAACTGGGCAAAGTGGCGAAACAGAACGGCGTTCGTATCGGACAGATTCGCTCTAAGGCGAAGGACACCGACCCGGTCGGCCTGCGCCCGATGGAGATCCAGGCGGATTTTTCTGGGGACTATCTGCAGCTGGTTCGTTTCATCAACTCGCTAGAGCGCGACCCCCTATTTTTCATTGTTGACAGTGTGGAACTGGGGGGCGAACAGGCGGGCGTGGTTCGCCTGCAATTGAAACTGGAAACTTATCAGAAGGCGAGCGGGTAAATGCAACTGGGGACGGAAAACCGCAACAAGACGATGGCGGCCATCGGCCTGATGGTAGTGGCCGTGGTGTTGGCCGTCATGCGTTTTCTACCCGATTCACCGGCTGCAGCCAAGTCTCCCACTCCGGCCGTGGCGCCTCAGGCGGAGACCCGCCGGACCGTGGCGGGGAGAACCGCGTCGGGGAAGAAACCTGGCGCCAGCGCGGCGACGCGTTCGCTTGATCCCACGCTTCGTTACGACTGGCTGAAGGCCAGCGAGGACACCAAGTACCAGGGCGCCGGGCGAAATATCTTCCGGGCTGAAGTCGAGATTCCAAAACCGATCGTGCCCGTCCAGAAGCAACCAGATCCGATCCCGCAGGGCCCTCCCCCGCCGCCACCCATCAATCTCAAATTCTTTGGTTTTGCCAACAAACCGGGCGAGCCCAAGAAGATTTTTCTTTCTCAAGGTGAGGATCTGTTCATTGCGGGCGAAGGCGATATTGTCGATCGCCGTTACAAGATTCTGCACATCACGCCGGTCTCAGTGGAAGTGGAAGACGTGCTGAACAATAACCGGCAGAGTATTCCGTTGACGCAGGGGTAGTCGCCGGTCGTTAGTCGTTGTCGTCAGTCGTTCGCCTTTCGGCTTTATTTTTGATCCCATAAACCCGGCTGCGATTTTTCGTTTTAGGGAAAACGGCTAAAACTAGCGACCGACGACTAACCGACGACCATGACACTCCATCAGCATGATTTCCGATCTGCCCCGGCCGCACGCCCCTCTGAGCGCGGCTATATTCTTCTCATGCTGATGTTGTTCGTTGCCCTGCTGGCGATTGCCGCCGGCGCTCTTGCTCCCAGCATGGCTTTCCGAGTCCGGCGCGATCGCGAAGAAGAGATGATCCATCGCGGCGTACAGTATTCGCGCGCGATTCGCCGCTATGTCAAGAAGACCGGACGCTATCCGAGTCGCCTCGAAGAGCTGGAAAATACCAACAATATTCGCTTTCTGCGCAGGCGCTACCAGGACCCCATCAC
>CATPBJ010000187.1 GCA_955652395.1 uncultured Terriglobales bacterium
TCACAAAACAATCGGCAAAATCAATGTAGAAGGCCTTCGACGCATCACTTAGATCGGTGTCTGAAACACGTGCGCAATATAGTTGGAGTGCGCTCTTCACTTCTTTCAGAGCATCTTCAGAAATCTGGTGAGATTTCATATCTACCACTTCATCAAATCGACTTCGTCCATGTTCACCGTTTCTTTGTTGCGGAAGAACGCGATCAGAATTCCCAGGCCGACTGCGGCTTCTGCTGCCGCGTCGGTGATCACGAAGATTGCGAAAATCTGTCCGTGCAGTCCCCATATACGCGAGAACGCCACCAGGTTCAGGTTCACCGCATTCAGAATCAGTTCGATGGACATGAGCACGATGACTACGTTGCGGCGCGTCAGCACGCCGATGACGCCCAAGATAAAGAGGGCGGCCGCGACGACGAGATAGTGAAGCGTGGATATTGGAGCCATCGTTAAGCTTTTCGCTCTTAGCCTTTAGCTTGTTGCCCTCACCCAGACCGTTTCGAACGGGTTTGGCTAAAGGCCAAGAGCTATAGCTAACCGCGGCCTTTCAGATTCTCTTCTTCGCCATGACTACTGCTCCGATGATCGCCACGAGCAACAGTAACGAGGCGATTTCGAAGGTGAACATGTAATTTCCATAGAGCAGGACGGCGACCTGCTGGGTATTGGACTGCTCCGGCATCAGAATTCCACGGTCGGGAAACAATGCCCTGCCCTTGACGTACACCAGTACGAACAGCGCACCCAGGGCCAGCGCCGCCGCCAGTCCGACCAGCCATTGCTGATTGAACTGCTCTTCTTTTTGCGCCTTCTCGATACTGACCAGCATGATCACGAACAGAAACAGCACCATGATGCCGCCGGCGTAAAGAATGATTTGCACGCCAGCAACGAACGGAGCGTATAGCATCAGGTACAGGGCGGCCTGTCCGAGCAACGACACAATCAGGGCCAGCGCGGAATGCACCGCATTCTTGCGGGTGATGACCAACACCCCGCTCAGCACGGTCAGAGCCGACAGAAAATAGAAAAAGAATGTTGTCGCTACAGGAGCCATAATTTTTTTCTGGTAATTTAGGCCCGGATGCCTTTTAGCTACGTACCGCTATTTCGGTCCAAATCTTCCCGAGCTTGCTCCCCTAGGCACGTGAGACACCTGCCCCTACATGGTTCGTTGTGGTTTCAGAACAGTATTCCTGCGATCGCCGTCAGGACCAGTACGCCAATTCCCAGCGGCAACAAAACCTTCCAGCCTACTTTCATCAGTTGATCGAAACGGTAACGCGGGAACGTGCCGCGATACCAGATGTACATGTACATGGAGAACGCCACTTTGGCGCTGAACCAGAAAATGTCCTGTACGCGATCGCGCACCGGCGGAATGAACAGGGCCACACCGATCAGAGCCAGGACTGCACCGAATCCGCCCAGGCCGATGGTTTGTACTTTGAAGTAAGGATGCTTGGGCATGCGGGCAGTGCTGTAAAAAGTAATTGCGGCGAGCAACAGAAACGTCAAACCGGGGACCAGCGAGAACACCAGGTCCCAGGTTTCGCCGTTCAGCGCGTTTGGGAATGGGCGCATCCATCCACCCAGCCACAATGTCACTGCGATGGATGAGACTGCGATCATGGCCGAGTATTCCGCCAGGAAGAAGAGCGACCAGCGGAAGCCGCTGTATTCGGTGTGAAAACCGGCGGTCAGCTCCGATTCAGCTTCCGGTAGATCGAAAGGCGCGCGGTTGGTTTCCGCGACCATCGCGACTGCGAAGATGAAGAATGCGATCAGGCCCAGGGGGAAAAACTTGAAAGCGAACCAGACGTGCTGTGCCTGCTGCGCTTGCACGATTCCGATCATGCTCAGGGTGCCGGTGCCTTCGTTATTGAGGCTGGTCATCAGGACGGCTGAAATTACCGCCAGGCCCATCGCGATTTCGTAGGAAACCATCTGGGCGCTGGAGCGGAGAGCGCCCATCAGCGGGTAATGAGAATTGGACGCCCAGCCCGCCATGACCACGCCAAGGACGCTCAGGGACGAAACGCCGAGCATGAAGAGCACGCCGATATTCATGTCAGTAACGGCGTGCGTGGGGCCGAAGGGCACGACAACAAAGACAGTGAATGCGGTGATGACCACAAGAAGCGGCGCCGACCAAAAGACCCACGGGTCGGCCGCCGATGGCATGATGTCTTCCTTAATCAGAAGTTTGAGCGCGTCGGCGATGGGCTGCAGCAAACCGTGCGGCCCCACCCGCATGGGCCCCAGACGGACCTGCATGTGAGCCAGAATTTTCCGCTCCAGCCAGTTCATCGCGATCACGGCGACGGAAAGACCGAGAAAGATCAAGACGATGTAAACGAATGCCCAAAACAAATTCCCAGCTGAACCGGGCGTCAGGTCGCTCTTGAGATAGGAGGTGATGTAGTCGAGCATCAGCGATCCACCTCGCCGAGCACGATGTCCAGGGTTCCGATGACCGCGATTACGTCGGCCACGAGCGCGCCGCGCACCATCATGTCCAGTGCCTGCAGGTTAACGAACGACGGCGGCCGCACCCGTACTCGGTAAGGCTGAGTGGAGCCGTCGCTGACGATGAAGTATCCCAACTCGCCTTTCGGGGCTTCGATCGAGTGGTAAATCTCGCCGACCGGCGGCTTCATGACTTTCGCAACTTTGGCCATGATGGGGCCATCGGGAATTTTGCCGATTGCCTGGTCGATGATGCGCAACGATTGCCGCATCTCCTGCATGCGGACGATATACCGGTCGTAGGTGTCGCCGTTTTCTCCGACCGGAATTTCAAAGTCGAAATCGGCGTAGGCGGCGTAGGGCTGGGCCTTGCGCAGGTCCCACTTCACACCGCTGGCACGGAGCACCGGCCCGGTCACGCCCAGCGCGATACATTCCCTGGCGGAAATTTTGCCTACATCTTTGGTGCGCTCGACCCAGATCCGGTTCGTGGTGAGGAGTTCTTCGTATTCGTCAATTTTGGGAGCGACGAAATCGAGGAACTTTTTCACCTCGCGCTCAAAACCGTCGTAAGTTTCATATGAACATCCGCCGATGCGGAAAGCGTGGGTGGTCAGGCGGGCGCCGCAGTACTTTTCGAAAATCTTGAGAATCTCTTCGCGGTCGCGGAATGTGTAGAAGAGCGGAGTGATCGCGCCGATATCGAGCGCGTGCGTGCCCAGCCAGAGCATGTGACTGGCCAGGCGATTCAACTCGGTGAGAATTACCCGTATGTATTGCGCGCGCCGCGGGGCCTCCACGTTCAGCAGTTTTTCTACCGCTCCGCAATAGCCCAGGCCGTTCGAGACGGCCGCCACGTAGTCCATGCGGTCCACGTAGGGATTGAACATGGTGTAGGTGCGGTGCTCGGCAATTTTTTCCACCCCGCGATGGAGGTAGCCGATTACGCATTCGGTGCCCAGAACTTTTTCGCCGTCCAGCTTGAGGACGACGCGCAAAACGCCGTGCGTGGCGGGGTGCTGCGGGCCCATGTTGATGATGAGCTCGTTGGAATCGAGAAACGTCTTGTCGTGCTGTTCCAGTTCCAGGTGGGAAGTCCGATCAATCGTTGTTCGGTCAATCGTTGTCCGGTCCGTCATTGCCCGCTCTCGATCCCCAGGTTGATCTGAACCCACTCCTGATCCTGCTGAATGATGCCGTAATCCTTGCGCAGCGGGTGACCCTTCCAGCCGTCGGGAAGCAGTATGCGCTTCAGATCAGGATGTCCCTCGAAGCGGATGCCGAACATATCGAAGACTTCTCGCTCCAGCCAGTTGGCGGCCGGCCAGATGGGAACTGCACTTGGCACTGACTCCATTTCGGCATAACAGGCTTTCACTCGAATGCGTTCGTTGTGCAGGAAAGAATAGAGAATCCAGACCAATTCGAATTGCTTCTCTCGATCGGGATAGTGCACGGCGGTGACATCTACGCAATAGTCGAACTGCTCCTGATCGCGGAGGACCTGCAGCAACTCGGGAATCAGCGACGAATCGGCGACGATGTATTTCTGGCCGAGGTAGGTGTTGGCCTCGCGAATGCCCGACCCGTGCCTTCCCCTGAGTCTGGCAATCATTGGGGAATCCCACGGGACGGGAGCGGGACCAGTGGGTTTGGGAGGCGGGGCATGTTCGACTCCTTTCGGAGCCGGGGGTTTTTCCGGGGACGATTGGACGCTGCCGGGAATGGGCCCGCCCGCCGGGGCTTTCGGCTCACCACTCGGCGGCGGTGCGGGGGATTTGGTGTTCTCAGGCATAGCTACGGAAGGTACAAACCTCCGGCGCCACGGGCGTTTAGAAGAACGTTAACTTTTAACAGCTTGCAAAGTAAGTGTCAATCGCGCGTATCGAGCCATGCTAAATGTAACCGGAGGGGGTGCCGTCGAGACACATAGGATGTAACCCGACTCAAAGACGATTTTGAGGAGGGCAGATTGGGGCACAAGGCGAAGTGGGAATATTTCCGGGCGGTCTACGAA
>CATPBJ010000188.1 GCA_955652395.1 uncultured Terriglobales bacterium
CTCTATTCCGCCTGGCGGGCGTGCCAGATGGCCACGCGCACCGGTTCCGCGACACCTTCGCGGTCGAGTTGCTGCTGGCCGGAGTGCCGCTCGAGCGTGTATCCGTTCTCCTGGGCCACCAGAGTGTGAAGGTCACAGAGAAGCACTACACGCCGTGGGTCAAAGCGCGGCAGGAGCAACTGGAATCAGACGTGCGCCGCACTTGGAATACGGATCTTGTGGCCCTGGCCGAAGCGAAGGGTACACCTGAGGTACACGGGCGGAGCGAGCGCCTTAACTGATTGCGAAAAAACAGGTTTAGGATGGTGGAGGCGGCGGGAGTTGAACCCGCGTCCGAAAATGTTACTGGTCAAGAGACTACATGCTTATTCCGGTTCATGCCCCAGGCATTACCCTGGGACGTTCGCGGCCGCCGCTCAGAACGGACAAGAAACGGTTGCCGCTAGCCTGAAGATCTCGTCCTCCCGACCCAGACGTAGCCGGAAAGACCAGCCCTCTGTGTGACGTCCGCGCGCAGCCCAAGGGCGAAGCTGCGGAAGACGGCTGCCTAATTAATTAGGCTGCGTATGCCATTTCTTGATTGGCAATTATCATTTTGCACGCGATTACGGGTGTGTGCACCCCGGCATGCCTCTTGGCCGCAAGCATCTCCGTCGAAGCCGTGACGCCCCCACTGGTGGGAATGGCCTGCAAAGAACAGACAACCGGGCTCTGTGAGCCCCTTCCAATCTAGGTGTCAACCCGCTGGAAGTCAAACATATGATTAGATGTAGCTAAGGTTACAAAAGGTGCTCTACCGGGGAGTGCCGGGACGTGCGGTTTGGGGCTGGGAAAGGGGGCGGGCAGCGCATCATAATAAGTACGTCAGGATCTAAACTCGGGAGAATTAATGACTACCTTTTCGAAAACCTTGCTGGTCGCCGCACTGACGATTGGTGGAGTGTTTTCATGGACATCGGCGGTAGCCCAACCCAAGGCGGAAGTTGCGGAGCAGCAGCTTTTCCAGGCCATTAACCGGGAACGGGCGGCTAACGGACTTCCTCCTCTGAAGTGGGACGAAGCACTGGCCAATGCTGCCCGCCAGCATGCGGAAACGATGGCGGCGCAGAAGTCGATTTCGCACGGATTTCCCGGGGAGCTGAGTCTTCCCAGCCGGGCCACGCGCGCGGGCGCCCTCTTCAGCTGGCTTTCGGAGAATGTCGCGGCGGGACCGAATACGGAAAATATCAACGAGCAGTGGATGCAGTCTCCCAATCACCGCGCGAATCTACTCGACGCGGACATGGACACGATCGGCGCCGGAGCCGCCGAGCGCAACGGAGTAGTTTTCGCGGTAGCGGATTTCTCCAAAGCAAAGCATTAGTGTCGTTGACAGAAGGCGTCTGACAAGCTAGCGGAAGAATTGTGACCCAACAGAGTTGAGGGGGAAGGGTGAGAACTTCGTAACTGTTCCTACTGACTCAGGCCTTGGCTGCCATTGCCCGCTTAGAAAGCTGATCTTTCAGCTCGGGTGAGGCCTTTGTGGTCAAACCGCAAACGCCGCAGCGGACCACCTGGTTTCCGCCCAAAGATTACCGGGACCAAAAAAAGGTGAACCATCGCCGCGATTCAAGCGCGTTATGCATCGTCGGCCGCGCACATTTGGAACAAGAACGTTCCACTTGTCCGATCGACTTCGCTCTCGTCCTCAAACCAAACAGAAACAGCATAGGCGCAACTTCTTTCCGGAAATACCACCGTCCATGGACCGATCAGCGCAGACGTAACATCGGCGAAATCGAAACGCAGCGGTACGACAGTGTTAGCTCTTAACAGGAATGCAGGGAAGGTTGTTGCGCCAGTCCGTCGATACCAGGCTTAACGTTTGCCACTATTTTGCTGATGCTGCCTATCGATAAAGCCGCGCCATCCTGACCTAAGTCCATTGTCTTGCGCTGGGCGGGGCTGCTTGTGTGCACGCGGCCGGCCTAACGGGCATAAGGCCAGGCGGAACTCTATTGCCTACCCGGAATGGCTCCCCTTATACTTCGCCATGGGTTTGGCGGAAGTTAGCCGCATCGACTACCCGGTTCTGCAGAATTATCTCGTCGACGATGCCTATGACGAGACGTTTGAGAGTCCGGGCAAACCGCGCTTGCACTACGCTCCCCTATTAGAGACATTTTCTTCTCTCCCCGCCGACGAGATCCGGCGCCGCAAACATTCCGCTGACCTCGCCGTCTGAACCAGGGCATCACCTTTACGGTTTACGGGCGGGAGGAAGGAACCGAGCGGATCTTTCCTTATGACCTCTTGCCCCGCCTGATCACCAGCGCGGACTGGAACCGCATCGAGCGCGGGCTGACGCAGCGCATTACGGCGCTCAACCTTTTCTTGCGGGACATCTATCATGAAGGCCGCATTCTTTCCGACGGCACCGTGCCCCGCGAGATCGTGTACAGCTGCAAGCACTTCCGGCGGCAGATGCGGGGGCTGCAGGTGCCGCGCAATGTTTACGTCGCTGTCGTCGGGTCGGACCTCATCCGGATGCCGAGCGGTGAGTTCGTAGTGTTGGAAGACAATCTGCGGGTTCCCAGCGGAGTCTCTTACATGCTGACCAACCGCCGGGTGATGAAACGGATTTTTCCTAATCTGTTTCGCCGCCAGGGCGTCCGCCCAATCGAGCATTACACGCAGGCTCTGTTGAGCACGCTACGGTCGCTTTCCCCGGAAGGACGCCCGGAGCCGACCATCGTGTTGCTCAGTCCCGGGGTTTTCAACTCGGCGTATTTCGAACACGCCTACCTGGCGCGCCAGATGGGGATCGAACTGGTCGAGGGGCGCGATCTCGTCACGCATGACAACGTCGTCTATATGCGGACCACTACCGGACTGCGGCGGGTGGATGTCATCTACCGGCGGGTGGATGACGACTTTATCGACCCTCTGGCGTTTCGCTCGGACTCCGTACTGGGTGTCTCGGGACTGTTCAACGCATATCGCGCGGGGAATGTGACTCTGGCCAACGCTTTCGGCACGGGCGTGGCTGATGACAAGGCCCTCTATGCGTATGTGCCCAAAATCATCAAGTACTATCTTGATGAAGACCCTATATTGAATAATGTTGAGACCTATTTGCTCATGGACCCGGCACAGCGTGACCATGTTTTGCAGAATCTCGACAAGCTGGTGGTGAAGGCGGTGGGGGAATCGGGCGGCTACGGCATGCTGATCGGACCGCACAGCACCAGCGCACAGCGGCAGGAATTTCATGATCGCATCGTCGCCGATCCGCGAAACTACATTGCGCAGCCGACCATCACCTTTTCGCGGGCACCATGTTTTATCGATGACATGCTGCAGCCCCGCCATATGGACTTGCGTCCATATGTGCTGTTTGGAGACAAAGTAACCATCGTTCCCGGCGGGCTTACCCGGGTGGCCCTGCGTCGCGGATCGCTGGTGGTGAATTCGTCGCAGGGTGGCGGCAGCAAAGATACCTGGGTGTTGAATCAATAAGCCATGCTCTCGCGCGTCGCTGACAACCTGTATTGGATGAGCCGCTACCTGGAGCGGGCCGAGCATGCCGCTCGCCTCCTGGATGTGAATCTGAACCTTATGCTGGATGAGTCGGCCTCCAGTGCGGATCGCCGCTGGAGGCGGGTCCTGGCGGCGCTGGGAAGTCCGCCCAATTTGGCGTGGAGCGGCGACGCATACCACGTAGCGCAGATCCTCACGTTCGATCCGGGGAATCGTTCCTCGATTACCGCATGCGTGGCGGCGGCCCGCGAGAACGCGCGCCAGGTACGCGAGGAGATCAGCTCAGATCAGTGGCAGAGGCTTAACCATCTGTTTCACCAGGTCACGCGGCACAAACCGAACGAAACCGATGACGTGCTGCCGTCAGACTTCCTGCTGGCCGTGATCGAGGGCGTGCATCTGATTCAGGGCGTGACCGATTCGACCATGAGCCACGGCGAGGGTTGGCACTTTATCCAGGTGGGACGGTACATGGGAGCGCGCCTGCGCCACGGTCACGCTGTTGGGTCTGTATCATCGCGAGTTCTGGGGGCATCCTGATCAAACCCCCGAGGCCGCCGAATATCTGGAATGGATTGGGCTGCTGCGGTCGTGCACCGCATTTGAAGCTTATTGCAAGGTCTACACCGCGGACATCAGTCCAGACCGGATCATCGAATTTCTCTTACTGAATCCGGGGTTTCCGCACTCGGTGCGCTACTCCATCGATTGTCTGCAACGTGCTCTGGAGGCCATTCATGGTGAGGGCGGCAAGCGGCGCGGAGCGCAGTTGACCAGGCTGGCAGGCCGACTGCAGGCATCGCTCAGCTTTGGACAGATTTCCGAGATCCTCTCGCAGGATGTGGGCGGGTATTTGCAGGATATTTTGCGGCAGTGCCGGGACATTCACGAGACCATCTACGAGCTCTACGTGAATTACGCGATCCAGACAGCTTTGGCCGGATAGGCGACCGAGGGTTCATGCTCTATTCCATTCAGCATCTGACGAAATTCCACTATGCCTCTCCGGTGAGTGAGAGTGTGATGGAAGCTCGGATGCATCCGCGCAGTGAGGGCAACCAGCGTTGTCTCACGTTTCACCTGGCGGTAAGCCCGCGATGCCGTGTGTTTGCCTACCGCGATCACGTGGGCAATAACATCCACCATTTCGATATTCCGGGCCAGCATTCCTATCTTGTGATCGTAGCTGAATCGCTGCTCGCTATGCAGCCGTCGGCGGAAATTCCATCTTCTTTACCGCCGGATGCGTGGGCCGATGCCGATGCGCAGGTAAAAATGGGGGATTACTGGGAGATGCTGCTGCCAAGCGAGTTCGCCCAGCCCACGCCGGGTTTGCTCGATCTCGCCAAACAGCTGGAAGTTCGTCGGCGGGACGATCCGCTGAGCTTGTTGCGGGAGCTGAATCAGAAGCTCTACGACTGGTTCGAGTATGTGCCCAAGAGCACGAAAGTGGACTCGCCGATTGATGAGGCCATCGCAAGCGGTCAAGGGGTTTGCCAGGATTTTCCCCACATCATGATTGCCCTGGTGCGCAGGTTAAAAATCCCCTGCCGTTATGTCAGCGGATATCTCTATCGCAGCGCGCAGAGTCACGACCGTTCGGTGGTGGATGCGACTCACGCCTGGGTGGAAGCATTTCTGCCGCCGTTGGTTGGGTCGGATTCGATCCCACCAACTGTTTGGTCACGGGCGACCGCCACATTCGCACCGCCCTCGGCCGTGATTACGCAGACGTGCCGCCCACGCGCGGAATCTTTCGAGGCCAAACTCCCAGCGAGTTATCGGTCGCCGTGCGAGTGACCGCCTCCGCCGATCCGCCTGAACTCGAGCAAGGGCTCCCGGTCCCCGAAGAGTGGTCTCTGCTGGTCGAGAAGGCGCAGGAACCACCACCTACTCCCCCCCAAAACATGCAACAGGAGCAACAACAGCAACAATAATAAAACATCCCAGGCAAACCAGAGTCCATTCCGCGGGAGCACGAGCGGGGACGCTCGCGCCCACATGATTGAAGACCTTTTGCATCCTGTCGCCATTTCAGACATCTCAAGTACGGGCACACCGGTAGAATTACGGTTGTTGACCAAGGCATGATTTTCTTCGTCCAACGATGTAAGAAGAAGCGCTGTCAGGAGAGCTGCCGGTGAAGGCGCAGTGTCTGCCATTCCGCCAGATTCCGCATGCCACGCAGCTTTTCATCGATTTCCTTTCCTGGTCGCCCTCTATCCAGCCGTTCTACTCCCGCTCCCCACATTTTTCCGAATGGTTGAAAGACGAAACAGCTGCGGTACGTTATGACTCCGCGCGGCGCGCCCGTGTGGCGGACATTCTGGAACGGCAGAACCGACCATGGGACGCGTCGCCCAAGACTTTCGAGAACATTGCTCGTCTGCGCGGCGGCGCGTCTGCGGTGGTCACTGGGCAACAGGTCGGGCTGTTCGGCGGTCCCCTATTCTCCATTTTCAAGGCGCTCAGTACGGTCAAGCTGGCTCAAGAAGCGACGGATGCTGGCTCTGACTGCGTTCCCGTGTTCTGGCTCGCGACAACCGACCACGACCTGGACGAGATCAGTCACGTTTCGATTTTGGGACCGGATGGCTCGCGCCAGAGATTTTCGTGTACCACTCAAGGTTTGCCCGACGCGCCGGTGGGCACGGTGACGTTTGGTCCCGAGATCGAGCTGGTGGTCGAAGCGGCGGCCGGTTTGCTGGGCGATTCGGGGGTCACGAAATTTCTGCGTGAGGCGTACTGCCCGGGACAGAATTTTGGCAGCGCTTTCGCCCTCCTGTTTTCACGCCTGTTTGCCGAATGGGGCGTAATTCTGCTCGACGCATCCGACCCGGAATTCCACCGGATTGCCGCGCCGGTTTACAGTGCCGCCATCGAGCGGGCGGCCGAACTGGATGACGCTTTGCTCGGGCGCGGAAGGGAACTGGAAGTCGCAGGCTATCATCAACAAGTCAAGGTCACGCCTTCGTCCACGCTTCTGTTTACGCTGCGCGACGGAGCCCGGGTGCCAGTACACCGCCGGGCGAATGGCAGCGCTGCAGAATTTCTGGTGGCAGACGAAGCCATTTCGCCAGCTGAGATGCTGCGTCGCATAGCATCCGGGCCGGAGCAGTTCAGCGCCAATGTATTGCTCCGACCGGTGGTGCAGGATTACTTGTTGCCTACGTTGGCTTACGTGGGCGGGGCGGCAGAAATAGCGTACTTCGGCCAGGGTGCGGTGGTTTACAAGACCCTGGTGGGGCGGGTTACCCCGATTCTTCCCCGTTTTTCCGCGAGCATCGTGGAAGCTAAACCTCAAGCATTACTTGAGCGTTACAACTTGTTAGTTCCCGACGTCTTTCAGGGCCCTGAGGCAATGCGGGAAACTTTGGCAAAGCACGCGCTGCCATCCGACTTGCAAGCGGCCTTTGATCGGGCGGAATCGTCGCTGAAGCAATCTCTGGGCTCAATCCAGCAATCACTGGAGCGTTTGGACAAGACTCTGGTGGAAGCCGCCTTCAACGCCGGCTCGAAGATGCAGCACCAACTCGAGCAATTGCGCTCGCGGGCGGCACGGGCTGAGCTGCGGCAAAGCGAGATTTTAGGACGCCATGCTAAATTGCTGAGCAATGCGCTTTATCCCAACAGGGTCCTGCAGGAGCGGGAGATCGGCGGCTTGTACTTTGTGGCGCGCCATGGTACCGAACTTCTGGGGAGCCTCTATGACACGCTCCGCACGGATTGCCTGGACCATCAGATCATTGCGCTGTAGCGGTTTCATCTTTCGCCCGTCGCCAGATAAGCGCCCAAGCCAACCATGATGACTCCGGTAGGCGTGCGTTGGCGCCGGCGGAAAGTGGCGGAGGAGCGAATGTGATTGCCGAGGGGGCCTGCCGGCGCAGTCGCGACTAGCTTTGTTCTGTCCTGCGTCGTTCCGCCGCGCGTCTCGATGGGCCTCAAGAATCATGCGAATTCCCAAGAAACACAGATAGCTGGCCCCCGCATACTTCACTCCTGCGAATGCCGCGGCCGATTTCGCCAGGATTACGGAAACGCCAGCGGCTGCGGCAAAGACATGCACCATGCCGCCGACGAAGGTGCCCAGTGCGGAAAGTGCATCTTCTCGTTTTCCACCCGCCAGGCTTCGCGCCAGAACGTAAAGCATTCCCGGTCCGGGCGCGATTGCCAGCAGGAAAGCTGCGGTCAAGAATACGAAGAGTTTGGCTGTGTCCATGAGGATGGCTGCATTGTAATTTTTTCCCCGCGGAGGGTTCGGTGGGCATTCCTACAGCTTTTCATGTAGTATCTTTCCTTTCGGTGAGCCCTTAGGTTTCCGTCGGCTGGCGTCCAAACACCGCACCCATGCCCGTGTCCCTGACCTTGCTGCTGGCCTCTCTCCGCATGCCCCTGATGCGGCCGGAGTCCGACTTCCGATTCCAGTTCCTGTTAGTGGTTTTGTTCGAGGAATTCGGTAAGAAAGGTGACATATTTAACATTTTGTGGGCCCTGGTCTTTGGCTTCGCCACTCTCAATATTCTGGGGCTGGTCGCCAGGCGTTTTGAACCCAACCGCAACCGCCTGAACTTCGGAGAAACCATTGCCATCCTGGTTGTCATCGTCTCTCTCGTTCTTCTGGGCTGGGAGATGCTTAACCTGTTCAAGATTTTCCCCATCAAGCTGCAGCGTCATGACTAGCGGTTTTGCGGTATGATTCGGTCATGCCGAAGAACGTCCCCCCGTTCGAGGTGACCTGCCCTTGCTGCAATGCGGTCCTTAAGGTGGACGCCGAAATCAAGGGAGTTATCGCTCACACGGCCGCGGCCAAGCCCAAGATGTTCGCCGATATCGAAGAAGCTGCCCGGGCCATGAAGGAGCAAGACACCCGCCGCGATTCCATCTTCCGGCAGTCGGTGGAGGCGCAGAAGCATGCTTCCGACCTGCTGGAGAAGAAGTTCCAGGAAGCGGTTAAGAAGGCCAAAGAGTCTCCCGACACAGGTAAACCGATCCGGGATTTCGATTTGGACTAGTTTGTCCCGAGTAATTCCCAACCCCGAGATCGATTCCGGCTTACAATGCGCAATGGTCGGTCTTCCCCTGCTTCTCGGCCATCGCGGGGCACGTGCGTCCTCAGGAATTCCAGAGAATACCTTTGCCTCCTTCGACCTGGCGCTCGAGCATGGCTGCGACGGTTTTGAGTTTGACGTTCGTCTTACAGTTTGCGGGTCCGCTGTAGTTTGCCACGATCCCACGGTCGGTAAGATCACGATCGCACGGGCGCGGGTCAAGCAGTTACCTCAATTACCGACGCTTCCCGATGTGATCCAGCGTT
This sequence comes from uncultured Terriglobales bacterium, assembly GCA_955652395.1. Classification (GTDB taxonomy): domain Bacteria; phylum Acidobacteriota; class Terriglobia; order Terriglobales; family Acidobacteriaceae; genus JAIQFF01. Next base: position 8,834 of record CATPBJ010000188.1, read on the forward strand.
ATGGCCAACACGCCTTCCTCAATATGGAGCTTAAGGTAAAGGATCTGGAATCGAAGGTCCTGACTGCGTTGGGCCAATACCCGCCCCGACGGGGTTATGTAGTTTCTTCTTTTATTCCCGACGTCGTCATGGATCTGGAAGCTCGCAGCTCTTCTGCCTCGATCGGGATCATCTGTGAGACGCCCGCTCAACTTGCACGCTGGCGCGCGCTGCCCGTCGATTACGTCATCCCTCACCAATCTCTCGTGAACTGGTCACTGGTGCAGGAGATTCAGCATGCCGGCCTCAGAATTTTCGTGTGGACCGTGAATGACAAGGAAGCCATGCTGCGCCTGGCTGACTGGGGGGTCGACGGGATTATCTCCGATGACACCGAACTCTTGGTGCGTACGTTGCAATGAACGAGGTCGTCGGTCCGCGGCATCACAACCGCCGAAGGCCAACGCCCTCGTCGCGAAATGGGAAATGGCACGACCTCAGCGTGCCGAATAAGGGCCAAGCGACCTCGCTTTCAGCCGCTGAGGTTTGCTCGTTCACTTTGGACAGGCGGAGCATACTTCCGCGGCTCAAGCGGCAACCAAATCGAAGCCTAGAGCGGCAGGAGTGAACTTGTGCCCTGCTCATGTGTTCGCGAGCTAGATTTTTCCTGCCGCCTCTTTAACTCGTACGCTATGCGTCACCTTCGCAAAGCGAAGCGGACAGTCCGCACAGGAAGCTAA
>CATPBJ010000189.1 GCA_955652395.1 uncultured Terriglobales bacterium
CAGCAATCTTATGGCGTTCGGTTTCGGCTTTAACAAACAAAAAGCTCTCAGCGCAGCGGAGAAGTTTGTCCAACAGGGCAAACTCCAGAACGCCATTGCTGAATACGAAAAAGTTCTCAAGGCTGACCCCAAGGAACTTACCGTCTCCAATACCATTGGCGACCTCTACGCCCGTCTTGGCCAGAGCGACAAGGCCGTCGAATCCTTTAAGAGCGTTGGCGACGCCTATGCTGCCCAGGGCTTCACCCTCAAAGCCATCGCCATGTACAAGAAGCTCACCAAGCTGAAACCCACCTTGGAGAGCGTGCTTCGACTGGCCGAGCTCTACACCCAACAGGGACTCTTTAATGATGCCCGGGCGCAATACCTTCAGGTAGCGGAAGAATTTCTGCGCTCCGGCGAACTGGAACAGGCGGTACGGATTTTCCAGAAGACGCTCGAAATGGATCCGGAAAACGTCGCCATGCGCACCCGGCTGGCCGAGGTTTATATCCGGCTCAACAAGAAAACAGAGGCCTGGCAGCTATTCGCCGCCGCTGCCGACAGCCTGCGGGCGCGCGGCCAACTGGGTCCCGCTGAAGAAATCCTGAACCGCATGCTCACGCTGGATCCGAGCAACAGTCATGCTCTGCTGCTGCGAGGCCGCAACGCATTCGATTCCGGCGACATGGCCGGTACGATCCAGAACCTGGAGAAAGTGGCTGATCTCGACAGCCATCCCGATGGACTGCGCGCGCTCATGCAAGCCTACCTGCAAAGCGGACGCCTGCCGGATGCGGGGACCCTGGCGGCGAAACTGTGCACCGTCCATAACGACACCGGCGCGATCACGGGCTACGCTGACGCGCTCATGGCCGCAGGACAGTCCACTGAAGTTCTGCAGGTGTACCAGCAATATTGTGATCGCCTGGTGGCTACGGACTCAGGCAAAGTTCTCGAAAGTTTGCATTCGCTGATCGGCCATATGCGCGAGGATGTGCCCGCACTCGAGGTCCTCCTCGATCTCTCGCAAAAGTCGGGCGACACGACTCACATTACCGAACTCTACGAATTGCTGGCGCATGCCAGTGTGCAGGCGGGAAATCTTGAGAAAGCCCGCGATTACTATCTGAAGCTGACTCAGATGGAACCGCAGAACCAGCTGCACACTCGTAACTATGAGCAGGTTATAGCCAAACTGGGTGGCGCCGCCTCCGGATCGCGACTCATAACACCCGAGGAAGGCGCAGTCCTCGTGGAGGAACTCGAAGCCACTGCACCGTTCATTGACCAGCGCTATCCTGACGACGTCGCTCTGGCAGTGCGAGCCGCATTGACCGACGCCGAACTGTTCGTTTCCTACAACATGCCAGCCAAGGCCTTGGGGCCTTTGATGTCCGCTTTACCCAAGGCTCCCCGCGACCTGCGGCTCAACCAGCGACTGGCCGCGCTGCACACCCGGGCAGGCCGCTTCGGCGAAGCCGCGGTTTGCTGCCGCAACCTGGAACAGCTGTATCACGATGCCGGACATCCCGACGAAGCCAGCCGTTACAGCGATCTGGCCGGCAAGTATGAGGAGCGAACTTCCACCAAACCGGCCCCGGCGAGGGATGCCATAGCCGCGCCCGAGATGCCCTTTGTGCCAGCGACTGTGTCCCCTGACGCCTTCGATCATTTCGTCTCTGCTGATGCGTCCGATGTTCCCGCTTCCATCCCCGAACCTTCAACCTCGGGACTTTTCTTTCACAAAGCGGCATCCTCGACCGTACCCGAATCCAGCGAATTTGAGGTTCGTTCTGAAGCGCCAGCGCCGGAGAGTGAAATTGACATCTCTGCCGAGTGGGAAGGCCAGGTCTCGGATGAGCCCAAAGCGGCGTCGTTCGCCGAGGAAACCGAAGTTTCTGACCCTGCCCGAACCGAGACCATCGCCGAAACCATTGAAGAACTTCGCTTTTATCTCTCGCACTCGATGGCTGATCAGGCCCGCGTGGTCTTCGCCAAGCTGGAAAAGCTGAAGCCCGGAGCGGCCCAGCTGGCGGCGGTGTGGCAGGAAATTATGGCGGCCGATGCACAAGCCGGCCCCAAGCAGCCCGAAGCCGAGGAAGAGGTTTCGATCGAAGAGACGGACGAGGTTCCAGCCGCGCCGGAGAGCGAGATCGCATATCCCGCGAGGTCAAAGCCCGGATTTGACGACAGGGAATTTGTTTCGGATCGTGTTTCGGATTCAGGCCCGGCTCCGGCGGAAGAATTCAATCTGCCGGTCCGTCACATTGAACCCACACCCGAGCCGGCTGTGGCGGAGTACGCCAAGGCCAGCCCAGAGGCAGCGCCCGCCGGTGTGTTAGGCGAGTTTGTCTCCGACCTGGAAGCTTCTCTGGGGGATGGCTTCTTGCCGCCCTCGCCCGTTCCGCCGACACCACACGTGCAACCTCGAGCGGGGCGAGAGTCAATAGCAACGAGCTCCGGACATGCCGCTGCTGCGGCAGCTCCGGCCCCATCTCCAACTCCAGCTGCGGCTCCGGCCATGGAAGCTGCGTCCCCGACTTTCACCTATCAGCCGACCAAGAAGCGGACGCTCGCTCCCGGAGTCGCGCCGGCAACGCCTCAAGCGAAGGCTGCCAGCGTGGATTTGGCAGACATGTTCGGCGAGCTAAAGCACGAACTGGAAGAGGATTCCGCCAACACCCAGGAAGATCCCGAGACCCATTACAACCTCGGCGTCGCCTTTCGCGAAATGGGATTGCTGGATGAAGCCATCGGTGAACTGCAGAAAGTGTGCCAGGCCGTCGATCGCGGTCACAACTTCCCGCAATTGATGCAGACTTATACCTGGCTGGCCCAATGCTTCCTCGACAAAGGCGTGGCCGAGGCGGCGATTCGGTGGTATGAACGTGCGCTCAAACTGCCCAACATCGACGAAGAGACCCGTACTGCCCTGAACTACGAACTGGCCTCCTCCTATGACGCAGCCGGCAACAAGACCGCGGCCCTGAAATATTTCATGGAGGTGTATGGCAGCAACATTGACTACCGGGATGTCGCCGAGCGCATTAAAGCTCTGAAGTCGTAGAATGGCATAATGGGTTTGTTTGTTTGCCTGGGAGCAGGCTCCGGAGAGCACCAACCGGTCGCGTGCACGCCCCACGGGAGCGCGATGTGACCGCCAGCCCTGACTCTTCCATCGACAAGATGCCACCCGAGTCTCTGCCTCAGACCGCCTTTCAGGTGTGGCTGCACCGCGCCCTGATCTTGCTGTTCGTTTTTTTCTGTGCCACCGTGGGAGTTCTTCTGGTCATCCTGCCCTGGAGGCCGGAGTGGACAGATAACTATTTCCTGCTCGGTTCTCCCGGACTCCGGGCTTTCGTGTCCAACGGTTTTGTGCGCGGCCTGTGCAGCGGCCTGGGACTGCTCGATATCTGGATCGGATTTTGGGAAGCAGTTCACTTCCACGACGACAAGCGGCACTAAGGGAAAGACAATCTCATCATGAGTGAAAGTAAACTCAAGCCTGCGCCCCTGGCGTACGAAAATCCAGGTTTCCTGAACAGTCCGGACGGGCGCGTATTGCGTATCCTTTCCGAATATACGGAACCGCTCTCACGCTTCCGGCGCGAGCAGATCCAGGACACGGTCGTGTTCTTCGGCTCGGCGCGTTTTCAAAGCCACGAACACGCGAACCGTAATCTCACTGCACTGGAGAAGGGGCTCGGAGGGCAGCCAGCCGCCGAGCGAAAAAAAGCTCAGGCTTCAGTGGATATGGCGCGTTATTACGAAGACGCGCGCCGGCTTGCCTTCTTGCTCACCCAGTGGTCAGTCCAGATTCCCGCCCGTCGCCGTCGCTTCGTGGTAACCACCGGAGGCGGCCCTGGCATCATGGAAGCCGCCAACCTGGGGGCGCAGGAAGCGGGCGGGAAAACTATTGGCCTCAACATCAATCTGCCCTTCGAACAAAACCCGAATCCCTATATCACGCCGGCGCTTAATTTCGAGTTTCACTACTTCTTCATGCGCAAGTTCTGGTTCGCCTATCTGGCCAAAGCCCTGGTGATCTTTCCCGGCGGCTTTGGCACTCTCGACGAACTTTTTGAAATTCTGACTCTGGCCCAGACCCAAAAGTTAGCCAAGAAGATCCTGGTTGTGATCTACGGCAGCGAGTACTGGAAGCGCCTCATTAACTTCGACGTCATGATTGATGCCGGGACCATCGCTGCAGCTGATTTGGATTTGTTCCGCATGGTAGATTCGCCGGAAGAAGGCTTCGAGTTTCTCCGCGACGGCCTGTCCAAATATCACCTCGGGCCTCAGCAGCCGAAGCCGCCCGCGGAAGCCATGCCGGAGATTGCCAAAACCAATCCGTAGCCGTCCCCTTGCTCCTTTACTACATCACCGATCGCTCTCAGTTCGCTGGCGACGAAGACTCTGGTCGCTCTCGCTTACTCACAACCATTGGGCAGGCGGCTCGCTGCGGCGTCGACTATATACAACTGCGCGAAAGAGACCTCACCACTCGCGACCTCGAAATCCTGGCCCGCGCTGCGCTTCACCGCCTAACCGAGAACCAGAAACTGAAAACTGTCTTTCTCATAAACTCTCGCACAGACATTGCCCTGGCCTGCGGCGCCCAGGGCGTGCATTTGCGCTCGACCGACATCTCCCCATCCGAAGTAAGGAAGATTTGGACTCTATGCGGCGCCGGCACTTCGGCCCGCGTGACCGTCGGCGCGTCCTGTCATACCCGAGCCGAGGTGGCTCGCGCCGCCGCCGAGGGCGCCGATTTTGCGGTCTTCGGGCCAGTGTTCGAAAAAGTGAGCACTCGCCCCACGGGTCTCGACGCACTGGGGGAAGCCTGCCAGGAACAAATTCCGGTTCTCGCGCTGGGCGGCGTTACGCTGGAAAACGCGGAAGCTTGCATCCAGGCCGGTGCGGCCGGAATCGCAGCCGTCCGGCTGTTCCAGGAAAATGAAATGGAAACAGTGGTCGCGGCGCTACACCGCCTGGAAAAAAGGGCCGGTCGTCAGGCGCGAGACATCAGCCAATCCCAAGGCCGAGGTCCGACGCCTGACGCCTGAGGTCCCGTCCTAGCTCTTGATGGTCTTAGATTCCGCATCCCAGGTCACAGCGCTTTTACGGAAGTACGATTGATTCGCCATGTGGCAAGCCAGGGCTGCATGATGGCCGAACACGGCGTCTTCCACCACCGGATTGCGCGTCTTTACTGCCTGGAAGTAATTCCATAGATGCGGTTTTTCCTCGTCCCAGGAAACGCTACGATACGTGGTGCCTTCCATCGCTGGTTCCTTGCCCGGCGTGGCATCGTGCTCCTGGTGCCATTTCCTGAAATATTCTTCCCGCATGGCCCGGGGGAAACCTGATGCGTAATAGCTGGGCCCTGTATCCACACCCGCCTGCGGAGTGTAAGTAAGGCTGAACTCGGTCAGTTCCAGGATACCTTTCGAGCCTTGAAAGCGGTAAGTTTCGGGAGTCTCGGTTCCCAGGCTGAGCCGCATATAGACCGGGACTTCACCGTACTTGAAAAGTGAGCAGTGCACATCCGGCATGTTCCGGCCATCCTTCCAGCGCAGGATCCCTCCCATGGCCATCGCCTGGCGGGGCGCCTCGTTGATGCCCAGCACGTATTGCATTCCACTGACCAGGTGGACCAGCAGATCGCCTGCCACGCCGGTGCCGTATTCCTTCCAGCAACGCCAGCGGGCAAAGATCAGGGGATCGAAGTCCCGCTTGGGCACAGTTCCTTGCCAGGTATCCCAGTCGAGCGTCTGCGGGGAAAGATCGGGCGGCGGCGGATACTCCCAGGCTCCCGTAGGATCGTTGCGGCCGAGCGAACCCTCGACCAGCATCAGATCGCCGAGCACTCCCTGCGCCACCAGTTCCTTCGCCTTGGCGCAAATCACCGAACTGACCCGCTGCGAGCCCACCTGCACAATGCGTCCGTTCTTTTTCGCGGCCGCAACCATCTCCACGCCCTCTGCGCCGGTGTGCGACATGGGTTTTTCAATGTAGATGTCCTTGCCCGCGCTGACCGCATCGACCACAACCTGCTTGTGCCAGTGGTCGGGCACGGCGGCCACGATGCAATCGATCTCCTGGTTCTCCAGCAATTCGTGATAGCGCCGCGTGGTGGGCAGATTCGGACCCACGATCTCCTTGGCCAGAGTATGGCGACCGTCGTAAAGATCGCAGGCCGCTACGCACTGCACTCCTGGCAGTTCGATTGAGTTGGCCAGCAGCCCTGACCCCTGCATGCCGATACCGATCATGCCAAAGCGCACCCGATCACTGGGCGCCACGGTTTGGGGCAAAGCCCAGAGCGGGTCCGGATCCAAAAGGATTGTCTTCAGCCCCAGCGACGCGCCCGCCGCGGCCGCGCTAAGACCAATGAATTCGCGACGCGAGAAACCGTTCCTCTTCATCAAGCCTCCACCCTCCACCAAAAATTAACCGCAGGATCCCAACTGTTTTATTTCTTCAGCATCTTGAGCGCGACTTCTTTGAAAAATACGATGTCGTTGTCGCTGTGATTCTGCAAGCCGATATAGCCTTCCTGCGGACGCGGCCCACGTTCCGGTTCGAAATCGAATTTCTTGGGCGGCACCGGATCGCCCTCGGTGAACTCAGTCACTTTCACCCCGTTTACCACGACCGTCGTGTGAGGCCCATCTAACGTGATTTCCATGGTGTTCCACTCTGGGCCGGGTTTGCCGGGCTTGGCCAACGGCTTGGTCAGGGAGTAGAGCGTACCGGTCACGTGATAATCGTCTTCCTTGGATTTTTCCGGCTCGTTGTCGATTTGCACTTCATAGCCGTAGTGCACTGGCATCCACGCCTCGCGAGGCTCGATCGGAATACGGATGTAAACTCCGGAGTTGTCGTTGTGATCGCGCATCTTGAATACGACGCGGATCACGCAATCGCCCAGCTTGCCGCCCGCCCAGTAGAGCAGCCCCATCCCGCCGTGAGTGCGGATCAGCTCATCCTCGACGGTCATTTCACCGGGGCCGACATGCTTCCATCCCACCAGGTCCTTGCCATCAAACAACTGTTTCCAATCTCCCGACTGCCCCTGCGCGGGCCCAAGCCCACCCATGAGCACAGCTGTAACCATGATGATCAACAGCAGTTGAAATCGTGCCAGACGAAAGCGCATATCTCCCCCTTTCGAGGCGGGAGAAATATAACACCAAAAGGCTGTGCCAAAAATGTGAGGTAAGTCCTTTGGTCTGAGCGTCTGCCGAGAACGACGGTGGGAGGGGCCTGGCAGTTACCAACGGCCATCTTTGCTCGAACCAAAGAGCAGGAAACTGGCATCAAAGCAGATATAATATTCTGCGTTACAGTCAGGAAATAATTTCTCTTCCAAAGAAGAATGAATCCGATGTCCATGAAGACCAAGATCGCAATTGTGGTTTCCTCCACCGCTGTTCTGCTGTTCATGTACGTGGGCGGATTGGACGGCGTTCGCGCCTCCAACAACGATGGCTCTTACCGGCAATTACAGGTTTATAGCGAAGTCCTTTCGCGGGTGCGCAGCGAGTACGTGGAGGAGCCCAATATCCCTCTCGTAACCGAGGGCGCGCTGCACGGCCTGCTCGAGTCGCTGGACTCAAACTCCAGCTATCTGACGGCGTCTGAGTTCAAAGAGTACAAGGCCAACCAGACCGAGGCCAAAGGCGAGATCGGGGCAGCGGTCTCGAAACGTTTCGGCTATGCCGCAGTGATCTCGGTAATTCCTGGCGGTCCGGCGGACAAGGCGGGCATACAGGCCAGCGATATCTTCGAGGCCATTGAAGGCAAGAGCACGCGCGAGATGTCGCTTGCCGAAATTCACAATCTGCTGCAGGGCCAACCGGGTTCGAACCTGAACGTGTCCGTGGTTCGGGCTCGCCGCGCCGAACCGACGAAGATGGTCATCACCCGCGATATCGTCACTGTGCCGCCGGTAGCTGACAAGATGGTGGACGACGCTATCGGTTACATCCAGGTAGACGCTTTCAACAAGGGCAAGGCGCAGGAAGTCGCGGCCAAAGTCCGGGCGCTGCAGAAGTCCGGAGCCAAAAAGCTGATTCTCGATCTGCGCAATTGCGCCGAGGGTGACGAATCGGAAGGCATCG
>CATPBJ010000190.1 GCA_955652395.1 uncultured Terriglobales bacterium
AAGATCGGCATTCCAGTTGTAAGTGAGTCCCGACGTGTGCCGCAATAGGTCTCGAATCGTGATCTCCCTGGTGGCAGGAATCATGTAAGGGTCGCCCTTTGCTGGTTTGACCAGAACTTTCGGGTTCTTGAACTCGGGCAAGTATTTCGAGACAGGATCGTCGAGCAGAAATCTGCCCTCTTCATACAGCATCATGACCGCCACGCTGGTGATGGGCTTGGTCATGGAGCATATGCGGAAAATCGTATCCGGACGCATCGGTTTGCCCGCCTCGCGATCCATCATGCCTTGCGCCTTGAACCAGGCCACATGGCCGCGGCGATAAACCAGCGTGACGGCGCCCGCAATGCGCTTGTCGTCGATGCCCCGCTGGACCGCCGCAGCGATGCGCTCGAGTCGCTCCGAAGAGAGCCCGACGGCATCGGGTTTGGTGATTGGCAGTTCTTGCGCGAAGGTCGTCGCGCTTATGACTAGAGTACAAAGGACGACCGAGATATTTACTCTGCGGTTCATGATCTGGGAGCTCCGCTTCGAGTTATCGACAGGCAGCAGGCCCCCGATTGTACAACGACCGGCCAGCGATGGCTCGCCGGCTTCTGTTGGCGCTTCCTTGAAATATAGCTGGAGAATATAGCTGGAGTCCGGATGTGAACAGGATGCTATCCTACGTCAGGACCAATTCCACGACGAGTCTGTAACTTCTCATGTCAAACCCAGGCACCCCGGAATCCCATCCCGTCGCCGAGTCTAACGAGTCATTCGAAGACATTCTTTCGCAGTACGAGAAGAGCCATTCCCGCCAGAAGGAAGACGGCGGAAAGCAGCTCGAAGGCACGGTGATCGCCGTTTCTGCTGAATCGGTCTTCTTCGATATTGGTTTCAAGACCGAAGGCATCATGCCGCTGGCTGTGTTTCAAGGCGCGGGCGAAACGGTGAAGCCCGGCGATAAGCTGTGGGTATCGGTCAAAGGCCGCGATCCGGAAGGCTACTATGAACTTTCCCGCCAGAAGATCGCGCAGCCTCAGGACTGGTCGTCGTTGGAGCAGGCCTTCGCCGACAAGGCGACGCTGGTGGGCACGGTCACGGGCGTGGTCAAGGGCGGATTCAGCGTGGATGTGGGAGTACGTGCGTTCATGCCGGCTTCGCGCAGCGCCGTACGCGACGCGGCCGAAATGGAGAAGTTGGTGGGGCAGGAAATCCGGTGCCGCATTATCAAGCTCGATGCGACCGAAGAAGATGTGGTGGTCGACCGGCGCGCCCTCGCCGAAGAAGAAGAACGTTCCGTGAAAGATCGTCGCTACTCGGAGATCCGCGAAGGCGAAACCGTACGCGGCACGGTTAGAAGTCTCACCGACTACGGCGCTTTCGTCGACCTGGGCGGCGTGGATGGCTTGCTGCACGTGGGAGAGATTGCCTGGAGCCGCGTCAACAAACCCGCGGACGTGCTCTCGCCGGGCCAGCAGATCGAGGTCCTTGTGCTCAAGGTCGATCCCGAGAAGCGGCGGATTTCGCTGGGCATGAAACAGCTGCAGAAGGACCCCTGGGATTCGGTCGCAGAAAAATACAAACTCGGCGAGCGCGCCCGCGGCACGGTCATTCGCGTACTCGAGTTCGGGGCTTTCGTGGAACTGGAGCCGGGAATTGAAGGCCTGATCCACGTTTCGGAAATGTCGTGGGCCAAGAAAGTCAGAATTGCCAGCGACGTGGTGAAGCCGGGTGAAATTGTGGAGGTCGTGGTTCTGGGGGTGAACCAGGCAGAACACCGCATTGCTCTCGGCCTCAAGCAGGCTCTGGGAGATCCGTGGGCGAATGTGGCACAGAGCTTTGGGGTGGGCTCCGTGATCGAAGGGCCGGTGACCAGCCTCAGCAAGTTCGGCGCATTCATACAAGTTGCCGAAGGCATCGAAGGCATGATTCATGTCAGCGATATCAGCGCCGAGAAACGCATCGAATATCCGCAGGACGTGTTGAAGGTCGGACAACTGGTGAAAGCGCAGGTGCTCGACGTGGACACGGCAAAAAGGCTCATGCGACTGGGCATGAAACAACTTGTCCCCACCGGCCTGGATGAATACATCGCCGAACACAAAGAAGGTGATGTGGTCACGGGACGCATGGGCGAGGTTTCGGGCGGACACGCTCGCGTGGAACTGGGAGACGGCATCAACGCAATCTGCTGGATTGCCGCCGTGAATCCAGCAAAGGGATTGGCCGAAGCCTCGACGCAGGTTGCCGCGATGCCGTCCGCCGCGAAGCCAGACTTGTCATCGCTGAGTTCGAAGCTCAAAGCGCATTGGAAGGGCGGCGCAGCCACCGTCGAGTCCAAGCCCGAAGCCGTACGCACCGGGCAGATTCGCAAATTTCGGATCATCAAACTCGATCCCGCGGCGAAGAAGATTGATCTGGAGTTGGCGTAACCGGTGAAGAGGATAGTACGACTCGCGGCTGCTTTCGTAGCTTTGCTCCCGTCCCTTACGATCGCACAGACAGACCAACCAAAGAAGCCCGAATGGTGCCGCGCGCTGCCGCGTCCCGAATACAAGGCTTTGGAGCGCGTCCCGGTCGACGACCCCTGGTTCGAGGTCTATCAAGTCGTTCCGCAGGTCTTCGCCATTTACGAACCGCATCAGGCGGAAGAGACCATCTCATACCTTATCCTGGGTGAAAAACAGGCACTCCTCTTCGACACCGGCATGGGCATCAGCGATATTCGCGAAATCACCGCCGAACTCACTCGTCTGCCCATCATCGTGCTCAACTCCCACACTCACGACGACCACGTGGGTGGAAATTGGCAGTTCGAAACCGTCTATGGAATGGATACTGAATTCACTCGAACCAACGCGAAGGGTTCCCGCCAGGACGCACAGGACGAGCTTGGCCGCGGAATGATCTGCGGCGACCTGCCGAAAGGCTTTGACTCCAAGGCTTACGCAAGCCGACCGTGGAAGATCTCGCGCTTTCTTCACGACCGCGACAAGATCGATCTCGGCGGCCGAACGCTGGAAATTCTTTCCACTCCGGGCCACACTCCGGATGCCATCTCTCTGCTCGATCGCGGCCACGGCCTGCTCTTCAGCGGCGACACATATTATCCCGCGCCCATCTGGCTTTATCGTCCGGAGACCAATCTTGATGACTATGTCACGTCGGTAAAGCGCCTCGCCGCTCTCGCCCCGCAACTTAAGCTCGTGCTCGGCGCCCACAATGTGCCCTTCGCGCAGCCTTCAGTGCTGGCGAGAGTAGTGACCGCAATGGAAGCCGTCCGCGCAGGCAAAGTGCCCGGCGAACTACAGGATGCGGGCAAAGCCATCTACCGTTTCGACGGTATCTCTTTCCTTCTCCTGGCCCATTCGCAGGAAGTGAAGTAATCTCTGCTGGTTATTCCCGCGGGTAGTCGTCTGCTCTCGCGGGCGGAGATGTGCCCAATGCAGGAGTGGTGAAATATTGCGGGCGAGCTTTTTCCCATTCAATCATGCTCAGGCCTGAAGGATCGTAGAGAATACGTCCTGCCCGCACCGTCATACGCGCCATCAGCTTGAGGGTTCCATCCATGCGAGCGAAGCCGCAATCGATGTAACTGAATTTCCCGCTGAGTTCTTCCAGCACGGCAATGTCGGCTTCTTTGCCGATAGACAGCGTGCCCAAATCAGGCCGGCGAATCTCGCGCGCCGGATTTACCGTGGAACGGCGGATGATCTCGTCCAACGGCACACCCATCGCCAGGAATTTGGACATCACCTGCGTCATGCTCAGCACCGTGTAATTGCCGGTATGCAAATCCGTGGATAGGGAATCAGGAATGAAGCCTTGCCTGACCGCAGGGACTGCATTGCGGAACCAGAAGCTGCCGGCCCCGTGGCCGACGTCGAAAATCACTCCGCGCGCGCGCGCCTCGGCCATGATGGGATTAATCTTGCCATCGGTAAGAACAATGGGAAACTGCTGCGCGAAGACATGAGTATGAATATCACCCGGCCGCATCTTCTCGAGGATCAACTCGGCATAAGTCCTTTCCGGACGCGGCCAGAAGTCGAACATCACCGGCAAACCCACTGTCTGCGCACACTCTTCGGCCCGATCAACAGCAGCCCAAGGGGGATGTGCCGCGTCCCAGGGATCATCAGTCCAGTAGTGCGCGGTCTTCACTCCAACAATGACGTCGGCATACTTGCGGATCGTTTCTGCGCATCGCTTCACGTCCATCTGGTCTACCGTTTGCTCGAGGCCACCATTCATGCCGTTGCTGACGATGTTCAAGAAAGCCAGCACACGAACTTTGGCTCGGTCGATGACCTCTTCTTTCTCCTGAAGAAAGGTTTCAGCGCCGGCGCTGCCCGCATCCACAATGGTCGTGACCCCGGATTGCAGCGCGATGTCGGCAGGAATGCCTAACGGCTCGGTATGGGCGCGAGCATCTGGCGCGAACCAGCTGAGCGGCGCTCCTCCGTGACCAACGTGAGTGTGAATGTCCACCAGCCCCGGCGTGACGTAGAAGCCCGAAACATCCACCACCTTTCCGGCCTGACTGGCGGGAATGTCTTTTTCGATCGCCGTGATTTTCCCGCCGGAGACCGCGACATCGAAGCTTCCATCGATGCGATTGGCTGGGTCAATCACGTGTCCGCCCTTTAACAGCAGGTCATAGTGAGGGCTTTGTGCATTGGCGTTGGGTATGAATAGAGTCATGATAAATATGAGCTCCGTTCCGACAGTTTTGAGCGCTTTCTGCACCATCTGCCCTCTCATGGAAATGTGCTCCCGCACTCCAGGAGCGAGGTGTGGGTTCTCTCCCAGGACCTTCCTCGGCTTATGCGGAATGCTCGCGGAAAATTCGCACCAGTTGGTCGGCGACGATCTTATCTTCTCCGGGCTGCAGCATGAATGAGTTCATAGCGAGGCCCGGCTTCTCTTCGCCGGCTCCCATCAAGATCGCCGGCTTGGATTCTCTCAGAAGTTGGGAAGCTTGCTTGGGAGTCAGGGAGATTCTCGCCACATCCCAGGTAATCTGCATATGGGGGACACGATTCGCGATGTCGGGAACGAAAAATGCCGTGCTGACTCCCGGCACCCGCACGACCTGCCGGGAGATCGAGTCCAGCCGTCCTTGCCACTCTTTCGCCAGGGCTTCATGGTCTTCGTTGAGATAAAGATCCAGCGCCTTCACCATCCCAATGATTTCTTCCTTACCCACCTTCGAACTTCGGCCTAACGTATCCTCGTGGGGACTGTTGTTAAGCAATGCGTAGCCAACCAGATCTTTGCGCCCGATCAGCAACCCGGCGCACTGCGGTCCGCGCATGGCTTTTCCCCCGCTGAAGGTCACAAGGTCATAGCCCATGTTGGTGTAGTCCCAAAGATGCGAGACCGGAGGCGTGTCGGCCGCCGCGTCGTTCATGCAAGGAAGCTTGTATTGCTTTGCCAGCTTCACCCACTCGTCCACCTTTATCTGTCCGGCGCCGTTGGCAAAGTTGGTAAAGTGCATCATGGCAGTCCGCGGGCCGATCGCATGACGCAACTCGTCGCGCGTTTCGATCTCGATCAGCTTGACGCCGGTGGTGCGGAGCTGGTGGTCGAACGGGTTGCGATGGGATTTCTGGATGATGACTTCCGACTTCAGTCCGGTGAGGTCCGGCAACTGCTTGATGAATGTTTCATTGTCGCCGGTAAGGATTCCAGCCAGTCCAGACTGAATCGCTGCCGCCGCGCCGGAAGTCACCAGCGCGGTGTATCCCTCCGGCAGCTTGAGCATTTCAGCGATTCGCTTTCCCGCCGCCACTTCCAGCTCAGGAATGCTGACAAAGTGGCGCCCGGCCTGTGCCATCACGGCTTCCAGTTCCGGGCGCAGGATGGAGCCGCCCAGCATGGTCATCGTCCCTTCGCAATTGATGACGGTAGTGACTCCCAGCTCTTCGTAGGGATTACCCGTTTGGCCGAAGCCGCTCACCTTCGAGCTCGCTTTCGCCGCGAACAGCTTCTTCGAGGCGGTCATCGAACCGGCGATCACTGAACCGGCAATCATTCCTAATGTTCCGAGAAAGCTGCGCCGATTCCACTCCGTTCCAAGTCGCATGATCTGCTCTCCTTTGTCCCTGGTGCGAGTTTATTTTCGAGCCTTCATTTACGAGCTTCACTTACGAACGATGGCAGCAATGCAGTTGATCTCAAGCATGGAATTACCGGGAAGGGCGGCCACGGCCACCGTGGTTCGCGCCGGTCCGCCGTTGGGGAAATACGTCTTGAATATTTTGTTCATAGGCTCGTAGTAATCGATGCTCGCAAGATAAACCGTAAGCTGCAGCACGCTGTCCATGGTTCCGCCGCCGGTTTCGACCAGCTCTTTTACGTTCTCCATCACTTTCGTGGTGTGGCTGTCAATGTCATCTTTGCCCACAGGTCCGTTCGAGTTGGCGCCCTGTCCGGCAATGTAGAGCAGGCCGTTGTGCGTAATCAGAGCGGTGATCATCTGCTTCCCGTCCGCCGGCTTGCCATCACGGTTGAGCTTGCGCACGCCTGTATCCCGGTTCTGGGCCTGGGCCCCTGTGGCCATCAATGTTCCCGCGCCCACGGCAGACATTGCGCCTGCCAGGGAAGTCATCAGCCTTCTACGATTGAACAGTGTCGAGGTCATGGAGAATCTCCTTGAATGTTGTGGCTTTCTTGATGCTTCGTTGAATGACAGAGTCTCACGGCAACGCAAAACTGAAAATATCGCTTCCCGCGGCGATGGCGACGAATTGCTTGCCATTCACAGCGTAGGTCATCGGCGAGGCATGCATACCCTGGCCCGTGTTGAAGTGCCAGAGTGGCTTGCCCGTTTGCGCGTCTACGGCCTCGAAGGACTCCGCATCATCGCCAAAAAAGAGAAGGCCGCCGGCAGTACTCATCACACCACCGGAAGAATGTCCCGAACCCGCCTGAGGATATCGCCACACGGGTTTATCTGATT
>CATPBJ010000191.1 GCA_955652395.1 uncultured Terriglobales bacterium
ACCGCTCTTGTCTGAGCAAAAAGCGTCTCTGACGGATCTGGAGTCGGCCCTCGTTCGAATACGTAGTGCCGTCGAAGCTGGCGATGTGCGTCAGATCATTGAGTGCATGCAACTCTCGCGGGGTGTTGCATCATTAAACAATTGCTACTGGCTGATCTTCAACACCCACGCCGGCTGCTGTCGCAGTTGTTGGGGGAGATCGGGAAGGACGACCGTTACTCCCGCTTTGGAGGTTTTGAACTTTAGCGGCGAGGTCGATCCCAGCAGGCTTACCGATTTCACGTCCGTCACGTCTTTCAGCATGAGGCTGCTGCTACTGGACCAGTGCGGCAGAATCGCGTACAGATCGCTGCCTTTGGTGGTGAAGAAAGCCTCGATCCCCGCTTTGCCCGGCTCCGGTTTTTCCGTCAACTTGGTCACGTCGTAGGGCGTTGAATACTCCTTGTTGTATTCCACCTTGGGAACTTCGCCGGTGCTCCATTGCCGCGTAGCCTTCCAGGGTCTGGTGCCGTAGATGGCTTCGCCATTGACCTTCAACCAGTCGCCAATTTGCGTGAGCCGCTCCTCCATAATCACCGGAATGGTGCCGTCGGCCTTGGGCCCGATATCCAGCAGTAGGTTGCCGCCTCGGCTGACGGTGTCCACCAGGATGATCACCAGTTCACGCCCGCTGTGATAAACGTTGAGATCTTCCGCACGGTTGTAGCCGTAGCTGACGCCCATGCCCCGGTTTTCTTCCCAGGGATGATCGATGCCGCTCATGCCGGCGGTGTATTCTGTGGTCCAATAGCCGCCGTGCTTGTGACGAGTGTCTCCACCCCAACGGTCATTGATCACGACCTCGTCTTTCACCGGAGATTCGTTGAATAGCCAGGCGAGCAGCTCCGGGCTGTGCCAGTCGGCGGAAGGCAGCTCCCACTCGCCGTCGCTGAAGATGAAGGACGGTTTGTAGTGAGTAACCACATTCTTGAACTGCGGGAACATATGCTCGCGTACGTAGCGCGGCTTGTCGTAAAGCCATAGCGGATTGTACCACTCGTAGAGCGAATAATAGATTCCCATTCGCAGGCCCTTGCGCCGCACCGCGTCGGTGAGGTCGCCCAGCAGATCGCGGTGCGGCCCGATTTCGACCGCATTCCACGGACGCCCCCAGTTCGCTGAAGCCTCTTTGCTGGGCCACAAGGCAAATCCCTCATGGTGTTTCGAGGTCAGGACTACATACCTGGCGCCCGAGTGCTGGAATACGTCGGCCCACTGGTCCGGGTCGAACAACTCCGCCTTAAACTGTGCTGCAAAGTTCTGGTAAGGATAGTCTGCCCCATACACTTTCTGATGAAACGCCCAGGTGCCGGTCTCGACCCCGTTTGCCTTGGGATTATTCTTTCCTTCCGTCATTGAGTGCCAATACCACTCGGAGTAAGCCAGCTTTCCCGGCAATACCGGCGCGTACGCCGGCACTGAGTACGTTCCCCAATGAATGAAGATGCCGAACTTGGCCTCGCTGAACCAAGCGGGTGTAGGCCGTTTGTCAACGGACTCCCACGTAGGCTGATAAGTTTGAGCGTCTAGACTGCCGAGCATGAGAAGGACAAGAAGAAGCAAACGTTTCATGATTTTCCCGTCGATCCATTGAAATCGAGCTAGAGTGGCCGAGTCGGATGCACTGAGCCGGGCAGAGCCGACGTATTTTAACCGACCTGAGCGCTCGATGAGTTTAATATTTGACGACAGGGTGGTGGCTTGGCCTGTCTCTCTGGGAGTAAGAGTTGGGTTACCTCTCTCACAGGAAGACGCGCCTGCGAGGCTCACTCCTTGTGGACACATCAGATGGAGCTAGTCCATCTCACGTCGGAGTCGCATCCGTAGGAGTCGCATCTGTAGATGAACATATTTGAAATCGGCAAATGGATGCCGCTGCGCCGGGTCCGTGGTGACGAAAACGATCAAGGAAGGTACTGGCGTTTTGATCCGGGATCAAGATTGAAAACGCAATGGTCTAGAAGTTCAACTGACACTCGAAACGTACACCTGCCGGGCCGTGCTCGCTCAAAACGCGATGTGACTCTTTTGCCTGGGCCTGCGAAATCACGCTGACCGTTCAAGTTGACACGTTCTGGAGTTGTCAAAATTTCGTCATTTTGCCCAGTCGGGCCGTGTAAGGGCTACAATTCCGGGCATGAAGTCACTCATGGCTCGTGCCGTCGCCATGCTGTTAATTGCGGCTGTTTCCACTCCTCAACTCTGGGCAACCTGCGGAGGAGGCGGGGGCGGTGGCACCGGAGGGATGAGTGCACCGGGCATGGGCATGGAACCAGGGATGGCGGCGGAGACCTATAACGTTCCATGGCGTCTGCGGCGGCCCGACGTACCTCCGGTGACCGCGGGACTGATACTCTACTGGTTCCCTTCGTCGGTGCAGGAAGTGCAGAGATCAAGCCTGCGCATTTCGCGCGTATTGTCGCTCTATGCCACGCAATGCGTTTCCATGGAAATTGCCGATGCGGATTCTCCGCTGGGTCAAAAATTGGTTGGCGATGCCAAGTTGCCCATCGCCGTGCTGGCCACTCCCGACGGGACCTCAGTGGCAAAAGTAGAAAACAAGGACGGCTACCTGCGTGTCGGGCCAGTGGAAAAGCTGGTGGATGAGGAGCTCAAGCAACGGGAAAGTTCTCTTGAGCAACAACTGAAACAGGCCAAAGAACGGACCAAGTCGGGGGACAGTGCCGGCGCAATCCCGCTTTATCGCGCCGTCCTCGATCAGAAATGCCTCTTCCCCAGAAAAGCAAAAGATGCGGCCAAGGAATTGAAGAAGCTGGGAGTGAATGACGTGGGAGATATTCTGAATGTGCCGGACTTCGACTCCCCCATCTTCGACGCGGCACGAAGCGCAAAGATTGAGCGCACCATGCTGCAGGGTTTGACGGCAGAAAACGCCGCTAAATACACACTGGCTGAGCGACTCTACGCCAAGGCTCACACCATGGATCCAGCCGATCCCACTCCGCTACGATATCTGAGCGAACTTTATCGACATCATATCGGCGATTGGGAGAAGGCGCGGCAAACCTTTGACCAAATTCTGGCGATGCCCGCCGACCCGCTGGCCCGTGCGGTCGCGTTGCATGGACTGGGCAAGATGACGATACACGAGGGCCAGTTCAAGGATGGGCTGGCGCTGATGGAGCGCTCGGTTGAAGCCTTCCCTCTCGCCCTCGCCTACCGCAACCTAGCCGTGTACTGGAACTCCGAGGGGAATCCTCAAAAGACCGATTATTATGTGCGCAAAGCCATGGAACTCGAACCCAACGATGGCTATAACCTGGTTTTTGCGGCTGGCTTCATGGCCGCAAACGGGCACGCAGAGGAAGCCTTGAAGATCGCGCGCGATCACGAAGCCATGTTGCCGGCTTCCTACAACCTGGCGGCGATCTATGCGCAGCTAGGCCAGCGCGACAAGGCCCTGGCCCTGCTCAAGCGTCACTTCTTCTCCTATGAGCGCTACCAGGCAGTGCGCTCCAAGGAAATGATGGAGGCACGGGTCGACGCAGTCTTCGCAACGTTCATGCAAGACCCCGCCTTCGTCGCGCTCACCAGTGACGCAGATGGCAGACTTCCGTTGCCGCAGACCCGCGCCATGAGCTCCGGGGGCGCGAGCCAATAGGAGCGTTGACGGCCCAGCTTCCTCAGGTTCTGAAACTTGTTCTTGTCTTATGGCTTCCGATTTCACCCCAGCCTTGATGAGCGCATCGGCCAAACTTTTGGTAGCCGGACTCGCTCGGATGCGTAGCGTCCGGCATCGTGCTGGCGGCACATCAATACTTGCTTCGGCGGACCCGGCCCGGCGCAAGCTAGACCCAATCAACCGCACGGCCTAGCTTGCACTGATACTGATGAGGAGAACGCGGTCTTCATATTCCATCGCCGCTTTCTGGAAGGCCAACCACACCCAGGAGTCATCGCCATTTCTGAAATTGGCGCGCTGGACTCTTAGCGCAACGGACGATAGAGCCAATCGTTTTTGCTCGAAGGCTCGTCCATGAAAGAGTTTGGGGTTTAGTCTTGCGGCAGGATCTGAATCTCCGGACGGATTGAAGTTGCCGCCTCGGTGGGGAAGTCCGGCGGGACAGGAACTGTAACCGGGCGCTTCGCTAACCATTGCAACGTCCTCAGGAGGAGCGTTTGTTCTCCGGCGCAGCGCAAACTCGGGGGCTGGACATCGCCTTTCCAAACGTGCCCGAGGGTGGAACTGTAAATTCGGCCCCGGCCAAAGCGAACAGTCCATTCCAGCGGCCAATTCATCGCGGTATGTTTGTCATATCCGTAGGAGAGCACGCGAATGTTCTTCGCCGGCCCGCGCGCGTAGTAATAAATTTCCAGCGCCGGCGTCTTCCAGGCGCGGGGCATGCCATGATGGATGGGATCGTCGCCCAAGCGATGGACGACTACATCGAAGCGGCGGTCGTGCCCGGTGTCTTCCCCCTCACCGGCGGGAATGCGCACAATCATTTCGCGTTTATCGCTTTCGCGGAACTTTATCACCAGCGCGTCGCCCTGCTCTTTCTTGCGCCAGCCAAGCCCGATCATCCGGTTGTACGCGGCCCAGTCCGGAAATGCATTGTTGCCGGAGTGGAAAACCAAAGCCCCGCCACCGTTCTGGATGAACTTCTCAAGAGCAATCTGAACTTCGCGCGGCCAGGAAGGCCCGCCGCCAATGTCATTGCAGGTTTGGACAACGACGTCGTAGTCGCTGAATTTCGGTCGCCACTGCTCCCAGCCCGGAGACGCGGCGGTGGGCGGCGCTGTCGAAACTGATACTTTGAACAAGCTGGACGGTTCCAGAATTCCACGCAGCAGTGCCGTGGTCTGGCGCCAGTCATGATTGCTGAAGCCATCCACAATAAGAACCTTAATTTTGGTTTGGTTTCTGGTTGCAGCCGCAGGCTGAACGAAGAGAAAAAATACCGGTGCGAAAGCGAACAGCGCGGCGGCAAGACGGGTCTTCCCAAGAGATGCCATAACGTGCCCTGCGGCAGTATAGCTGAGAATCTTAGTCAGGGGGCTCCGTCCTTGGCTTTTCAAAAGCAGGAGAGACAAAGGGCAGGGCCCCTTCGGTTACGGATGGCGGCCGAGTAATGTCACCCGTTTGGCGACCGTTGCTTAGCGATGTCCGGGGCAAATTTCCGGGAGTTCGAAAACCGGATCCTGCTGACGCCGCTGTCTGCCAGTGCACGAAGTGTGCTATACAGTATTGTTCCGTTCGGGAAGTAGCGACGGTGGTGGCTGCCCTGGCACTACCGATCACTCCTTTGCATTCGCTCGCAGTTGCGGTTTTTCGGGTGCGAAATAAGATACAAAACCTATCATTGAGGATAGGGCGATCAGCTTATGGCGATCACGATGAAAGACATTGCGCGGGACTTGGGCGTGTCTGTTGTCACGGTTTCCAAAGTATTGCGCAATCATTCCGACATCAGCACAGCGACTCGGAAGCGAGTACAGCAGCGCGTGAAGGAACTCAACTATCAACCCAATCCCGCGGCGCGGGCCTTGCTCACAGGTCGCACAAACCTGATCGGCCTGATCGTTCCCGATCTGGTTCATCCGTTCTTTTCCCAAGTAGCGAAAGGAATCTCCGCCGGACTTAGATCGAAAGAGTACGGTTTGATTATTTCTTCGTCGGAAGACGATCCACAGCTGGAAAGACGCGAGATTGATCAAATGTTGGCGCGCCGTGTGGATGCTCTGATCCTGGCTTCAACCCGGTCGAACGCGAATAGCGTGGAAAGAATACAAGACCAAAATGTGCCTTATATCCTTTTGGACCGCAAGATTCCCAATCTGGAAGCGAATTTTGTGGGCATTGACGATGTCACCGCCGGGATACAGGCAACCACCCATTTAATTGAGGTTGGATGCAAGACCATTGCTCATATCTCTGGCTCTGAAGTAAGCACAGCGCTCGACCGGAAGGCAGGATATTCAATGACGCTTGCGAAACATGGCCTAAGTCTGCCACCGCGCTACCTGGTGACACGTGCGCATATGGATGACTCCGGTGATGCGTCGGGCTACGAAGGCATGAAGCAGTTGCTAACATGCGATCCCCGGCCCGACGGTGTTTTCTGCGGCAATGATCCCATTGCCATGGGGGCCATGAGAGCCATCCTCGAAGCGGGTCTAAAGATTCCCAAGGATGTGGCGATTGTAGGTTGTGGCAATCTTCACTACGACGATCTCCTGCTGGTGCCTCTTACCAGCATCGATCAGGATAGTGACGGTCTGGGGGCAAGCGCGGCAAAATTGGCGCTCAGTATAGTTAAGAACAAGCCAAAGGCGTCTCCCAAGACCATCCTTTTGGGATCCAAACTAGTGGTCCGCGCATCCAGTCAGCGGATAGCGTAAACGCGCATCCTTCCATATTCGCCAAACCTGCTGAGAGGATTCGTACTGGCCGGTGTGTTTGCTGGCAACTTCCTATACTAGGTGGTTCGAAGTGTTGAATGGTTTTCTTGGCAAACTCGCCGTCACCGAGAAAGAGCGAATTTTGGGTTGGGACTGCCAGCGAAATCCATAACCTCTTAGATCAGCCGCCAGAATTCATCGGGAGAATCGAAGTATGAAGGCGCTCGTAATTAGGAGGCCAGGCGAAGCTGTTGTCGAATCGGTTGACAAGCCAGTGGTGACTGACGAAAAGCTCTTGCTTAAGCTCCGAATGATCGGGCTTCGGGAGCGACCTCAATTCTTTTCGAGGAAAAAATCCAATGGTCAGCTTCCCGCGCATACCCGGCGATGAAGAGGCCGCTACTATCGTGAGCGGCGCAAAGAGAACCCCGCGCTGGCGGCGGGCACGGATGTCACCGTGTCTCCGTATACCAATTCCGGGAAGTGCGCCTCCTGCCGCCGGACTCGTCCCAACGCCTGCCAATTTAATGAAACCCTCGGTGTGCAAAGAGATGGCGCCATGGCCGAGGACATCGCCATGCCGGCTGAGAAGCTCTACCCTGCCAGGCTGACTATTAAGGAGCTTTGCCTTGTCGAGCCCCTGACCGTCGGGTTCCACGCCGTGGCGCGGAGAAGGGTGACTGCGCAAGATTCAGTTGCCGTCATTGGATGCGGAGGAGTGGCGGATTGGGTGCCGTTGCGGCGTGGCACTTCTTCGGCGCACGCACCATCGCCGTGGACGTCGACGATAACAAGCTGAACATCGCGAGCAAAGCCGGAGCCGGTTACACCATCAACACGAGCAGAGAATCGATGCACGATAAACTGCTCGACCTTACCGATGGCATGGGCCCCGATGTGGTCTTTGAAGCCATTGGCTTGCCGCAGACATTCCGCGCCGCGGTGGAAGAAGTCGCATTCGCGGGAAGAGTGGTCTATATCGGGTATGCAAAAGAACCCGTGTCCTATGAGACGCGTCTTTTTGTGCAAAAGGAACTCGAAATCATGGGCTCGCGCAATGCTCTACCGGAAGATTTCCGTCAGGCGATCCGCATGTTGCAAAACCATCTTTTTCCGGTCGAGGATGCTGTCAGCATCATCGCGCCGATTGAAGAGGCCCCAGGTCTATTGCGCGCCTGGACGGAAAATCCTGCACGCTTCTCGAAGATCATGGTCACGATGGATTGATCTATTTCACCCTGTACCGGAAAGTTGTGGAATTCAATCTCGATTCTGAGGATCAGCTATGTCGGTCTCAATCCCAAGCAGCGCAGTAAAGACCGGGAGTGGCAGTGGTCGTGGAACGCATCATCTTTTTCCGGCGAAACAACTCGTCCCGTTCATCCTGGTGACCTTCCTGTTCTTCCTGTGGGGCATTCCCAACAACCTGAACGACGTGCTGATCCGGCAGTTCATGAAGTCGTTCTCCATCTCCCGTTTTCAGGCTGGACTCGTGCAGTCTGCCTTTTACATGGGCTACTTCCTGCTGGCCATGCCGGCCGCGCTGCTGATGAGAAAAGCTGGATACAAAGCCGGATTCATCATCGGTCTAGTGCTTTTTAGCGTCGGGGCCTTTCTGTTCTGGCCGGCAGCCCTGATGGGTCAATACGGGTACTTTCTTTGTGCGCTCTTTGTAATTGCCAGCGGTTTGTCGTTTCTCGAGACGGCGTCGAACTCTTTTGTCACCCAGCTCGGAGATCCGGAAACCTCGGAACAGCGGCTCAATTTCTCCCAGGCATTCAATCCGTTTGGCGCGATCTCAGGTGCGTTGATCGGAACGACCTTCATTTTCTCGGGCGTCGAGCTTACCGCTGCGGAAATCACTGCTCGCCAGGCTGCGGGCACCTATGAAGCGTATCTGCGGACCGAAACGCTGCGCGTAATCACGCCGTACCTCGTTCTTGGGTGTATCACTCTCTTTTGGGCTTTTCTGATCTGGCGGACAAAATTCCCC
>CATPBJ010000192.1 GCA_955652395.1 uncultured Terriglobales bacterium
ACTAGCATAAGTAATGGACTTGAGATAGGCATGGTCACCGGACGCCCTAAGCCTTCCCTGATCCTTGCCCCGGACGAGCAAACCCAACTTCGCGGCCTCGCCACTTCCCGCACCCTGCTCCACGCTCTGGTGGCTCGTGCCCGAGTGGTGCTGTGGTCGGCGGAGGGGCAAAGCAATACCCAGATCGCCCGTCCCGTCGTCTGCGCTGGAGAAATGCCACCGTGGGCAAGTGGCGGCAGCGTGTTGTCGAGCACCGTCTGGCTGGACTTTATGACGAACTGCGTTCCGGTCGGCCCCGTAGCATCGACGATGAGCAAATTGCTGTCTTGCTCAAGCGCACGCTCTCCCGCAAGCCAGTGGACAGCACGCACGGGAGCATCCGGCACCCTCAAGACCATCCTCTCGTCTGCTTCGAGCCATCAAGTTCAGGCTATTACCATCATTACATTCGCCGCGATGATTATTGCTGGATTACCTCTGATCATTGTTAGACTTGATTGGGATGTGTATGAAATTTCAAAGAGTGGCGACGATCGTTGTCCTGCTGTGCATGCTCAGGTTGCCGGCTTGGCCACAAGATCAGGAAAAAGGAAACCGAGTACTCACCGAGACAAAGCTCCAAGTCTTTTTCTCTGAACTGGAAACGCAATGGCTTAAAGCAGTTCAAGGAAAAGATACGGCCGCTCTGAATCGTATTGTCTCGGACCAGTTTCATCTACGGACATCTACACCACCTGGTAATCTCATCCCTCGCGAGGCGTGGCTACTGGAGGTTTTTGGCCAAAAACTACTATCCTTCCGCTTGCGGCAAGTGGCGGTGCGTGAACTTAGCCCTACGATTGCAGTCGTCAGTTTCGTCCAGACCGAGATGTACCAACAGTCTGCCACGCCCCAAACTAGAGACCAGTTCGTCGTGGACATATGGATCAACAACGGCAGCGGAGACAACTGGCGATGTACGGACCGCTATTTTTCGGACGTAAAAGGCCTCCCTGCGCAAAGGTAAAAACCGCATACCTGAACTCTATTCGCTTGGCTGCGTCGGATCGGGCGGAGTGTCCCGAGGGTGGACATAGGGACGGGAGCCGTCGAGGGCTCTCTGCAACTCACGAGGGAGTTACAGCGGATGCAGTTCGACCGCCATCCAGATGCAATCCGTGTCGGCGTAATAGCGGTGCCATGGATACCTGAAGCTACGGTCCTCTCCGACTGTGAAGAACGGGTCATGAGTAAATCCTGGGGGCATCATTACGTCTTCGTACAGTGTTTCCTGGTTGTTCTCCCGAAACTTCTGCATGTGACCTGTGCCCAGGATCTGGGTGTGTACTTCCAAAAATTGGTGTCCGGTGTGGATGGTGCAATCCGTCTCTTCGGGCGTATACCAGAGGTTCAGCTTGAGCCGGTATCGCCGCGGCGAAGGTGAAACCGAAGCCGCGCGAGTGAAGGCAGCGACTGGGTCGAGCTGTACGTCTCCGATGTCGTCCTGCGATGAGATATAGAGAGGAGTGCCTCGCGGAAACTTTGGATTGCGCTGACCGAACCACTCCCAGCCCAACGCGACTCCGCCAAGATTGGTGCGTTGCCGTAGGTGCAGTAAGGCGACGATTTCAGCGCTCTCAATCGTGCAATGCCGGAGGGCCGCGGATTTCCAGGGGACAATGGTCCCGCGATCTCCGCCGGCGCGGTAGCGCACCGCAGTGGTGGAGAGGTTCACAACGATTGCATCCTCAACCGGCATTTCACGTACTTCACTGACCAGGATGCTTTCGAACCACTCATTTGAAAATGAGAGGGTACGGCGTTGATTGGATTCAGGCATACGATTCTCCCCGAACATGCTGGGAGCTAACCCCGCGACGACGAACAGCTGGCCGGAATGCGACAGAAACGTGCGCCGATTCATGTTTAGCCCCGTCCCTGGAGGTCGGTCGGCGGGATTATACAACCACATACTCTGCTCCGCGCACTGGTCGTTTTATGCGAGGCGCATCCTGAGCTTGCGAAGCAATCGGGAAGGGACCGATTCCTACAGACTCCTCCACTTCGTTCGCTTCCCCCTTCCGCCGGGAGTAGAATGTTGCCGCATTCGAGAGGTCGGACCAGGAGGACGATATGAAGCTCACCGCGGGACAGGTCATCGGAAAGGCTCTCAAAGAGTACGGAGTTCCTTATGTCGCTGGCCTGCCGGGGCACGGCAATTGGAGCATGATCGACGCCTTCAACGATCCGGTGTCGAAGATGCCCTTCATCCAGGTGATGCACGAGCAGAGCGCTGTGCACATAGCCGACGCGCACTACCGGGCCACTGGCCGACCCATTGTGGCTTGCACCTCGATCGGGCCGGGCGCCACCAACACCGTTATCGGACTCGCGACCGCGCACTGCGATTCGACAGCCCTGCTGCTCATTACGGGCAGCGCCGCCACCCACATGCGCGGACACGGCGTCATGCAGGAGCTCGATCGCTTCGCTTCGCCTGATTTTCCGCACATTGCATCGGCTGTGACCAAGCGCACTTTCGATGTCATCCGCGCCGATCAGGTGCCCTTCGTGATGCACCGCGCCTGGAATGCAATGTTGACCGGGCGCCCCGGCCCGGTGCATATGGAACTGCCGCTTGATGTGCAGGTGGAGACAACGGACATTGACGTTGCAGATCTCGACAAACGTCTGCCGGTGGGACAACCGCGAGCGGATGCCCAGGCGATCGAAGCCGCGATCAATCTCTTGCTCACTGCCAAGCGTCCCTGCATGGTCGTGGGCGGCGGAGCCATCACGGCCAATGCAAGTCCGGAGCTTACCGCGCTGGTAGAGAAACTCGGCATTCCGGTGGTCTTCACCTGGAATGGCAAAGGCGCCATTGCCGAGGACAACCCGATGTGCGCCGGCACTGCCGGCTGGCCGGGATCGCTGCCGGGCAACCACACGGCCGCGAACGCTGACGTCGTGATGTCGCTGGGCTGCCGCTTCACCGATTGGTCGGCCTCGTCCTACCGCAAGGGTGTCACTTTCTCGATTCCGGATGCCAAGCTCATCCAGGTTGATATTGATCCGCGCGAGATCGGCAAGAACTATCCGGCTGAGGTCGGCATCGTGGCCGATTGCAAACTGGCCCTTGCCGATATTCTGGCCGGCATCTCGGACGAGCAGGCTCGGAAAGCACGCGCGGCCAAAAGTTCCTACCTCAGCGACATCGAAGGGTTGAAGAACGATTGGGAAAAGAAGCTCGAGCGGCGTCGCTCGTACAGCGGCATCCCAACCACGATGCTGCGCACTTTGCAGGAGTTGCGCAAGGTGCTTCCCCGCCACGGCATTGTGACCGTGGGATCGGGACATCCGCAAAGCACGACCAAGCAGGCCTTCCCGGTTTACGAGCCACGAACTCACATCACCTCAGGGTCATTTTCATCGATGGGCTTCGCACTTCCGGCCGCCATCGGCGCTAAGCTGGCCAAGCCAGATGCACCGGTCGTGTGCATCATTGGCGACGGCGATTTCATGATGTGTGTACAGGAACTCGCGGTCTGTGTGATGTACGACATCCCGGTCGTATTCCTGGTGCTCAATAATTCGGGATACATTTCGATTCGCGATGGCCAGAACTACCTCATGGGCCGCCAGGTTGGGTCCGAGTTCAACCATCACAGCAGCGACGGGCGACCTTACTCTGTCGATTTCGTAGCGCTGGCAAAGTCTTTCGGTTTCGGGGTGGCAGTCAAGGTGCAAGCGTCGGAGGACATTGGCTCGACCATTAAGCGAGCTCTCGACTCGAATGCACCCGCCCTGGTCGAGGTGCCGATCACGCGAGATGTCTCGGTGGCGGCGGCGGAAGTTGTCGGCTGGTGGGATTTCCCGGTGCTGCCGACGGCATCGGACGCCGTCAAAGCGGATTACAAGGCGGGCTACGCGGCCGAACAACATCAGTGCTCGACCAGCGACCTCGAACTCACCGAACCTGTGTCGGCGGTAGGCTAGCCTCGTCAACGGCTCCAAGGTTTGAGAGGTGGCAACAATGGCACGCCATTTAAAGACTGGTCGCACGCTGGAGCAGACCACCACTGAAGCGAAGAAAGTCCGCGACATCGTCACCGGCATTATTGAAGATGTCGAACGGCGTGGCGAGGCCGCTTTACGCGAGATTTCCGAAAAGTTCGACAAATGGAATCCCCCCGCGTTTCGGCTTTCGGAACAGGAAATCGAGGGGTGTCTATCCCGGCTCTCTCGGCGGAACATCGACGACATCAAATTCGCGCAAGCACAAGTACGCAACTTCGCCCAGGTGCAGCGGTCGTCGATGAAGGACGTCGAGGTCGAGACCCTGCCGGGGGTCGTTCTCGGCCATAAGAACATGCCGGTTGATTCGGTCGGGTGCTACGTTCCGGGCGGGAAATATCCGCTCGTGGCCTCCGCCCACATGAGCGTGGTGACCGCGAAAGTGGCAGGCGTGCCGCGCGTGATCGCGTCCTCGCCTCCTTATCATGGCCAGCCGAGTCCGGCGGTGGTCGCCGCCATGCACCTCGGCGGGGCGGATGAGATTTACTGTATGGGCGGCGTTCAGGCTATCGCCGCTATGGCACTAGGCACGAAGAGCATCGATCCGGTGTCGATGATCGTGGGGCCGGGCAACGCCTTCGTGGCCGAGGCCAAGCGTCAGCTCTTTGGTCGCGTCGGGATTGATCTGATCGCAGGGCCTACCGAGACCTTGGTCATCGCAGATGAAACCGTTGACGGTGAGCTTTGCGCTACCGACCTCCTGGGTCAAGCCGAGCACGGATTCAACACGCCGGCTATCCTCCTCACCACATCCGAGAAGCTCGCTCGCCAGACCATGGCCGAGGTGGAGCGCCTGCTTTCCATCCTGCCGACAGCCGAGCTGGCGTCCGTTTCCTGGCGGGACTATGGGGAGGTAATCGTATGCGACTCCGATGAGGAGATGGTACGGGAAGGTGATCGCATTGCCTCCGAGCACGTCCAAGTCATGACTTGCGATCCGAACTACTTCCTTAAGAACATGAAGAACTACGGAGCGCTGTTTCTGGGCCCACGCACCAACGTGGCGTACGGAGATAAAGTGATCGGCACAAACCATACACTGCCAACCGGCAAGGCAGCGCGCTATACAGGCGGCCTTTGGGTCGGCAAATTTATCAAGACCTGCACCTACCAGAAGGTGCTCACGGACGAGGCGTCGGCCATGATTGGCGAGTACTGCTCGCGTTTGTGCGTGCTTGAGGGCTTCTTGGCCCACGCCGAGCAAGCAAACATAAGGGTACGTCGCTACGGGGGTCGCAATGTCGCTTACGCAGCCGCAGCAGAGCGGGGACTTGACTAGGAGCCCGTCCGAGTAATCAGTTGCGTGGCCACATATTGTGATTTCGATCTTCGAGAACCACAACCGCTTGTGCCCAAAGCTGCTGATTTTGCATTACTCGGACAAGCTCCTAGACTCCGGGCATTGGTTCCTTGACCAGCGACACCCGTCGTCTCCCGATGGGGAACAAATCGAGGCCGACTCTCGATCCGAGGGGATCGGCAACATCTACACGTAGAAGTACCTCGTCCGCAACCGATCATCGGCGCGTCTCGGGATTGGTCCCGAGTGCTAACCGGATGACGGGAATCCGGAAGTTGACCTTCCACGCAGGCTGGCTACCCGGATTACTTCCGGATTGCTGGCAATACGGGAGTCAACCGGTTCGGTCAACAAGCGGCGTCAGGCAGGATCTGTCCAGTTGAAGCCCGACAAGTCTTACCGGTGCACGCCCAATCACGCGCAAGGAGGGCTACGAATTCGGAGGGTCTTGGTTGGTGCAGCGCGCCGATTTCCATCAAGGAAGAATCCACCCCGCCAATGGTTAAACGGCTACTGTGCATTCGCGGGTGCCGCAGCTTCGAGGATGTCACCAACGGGTAGCTTGTCAGTGAGTGCGCTTGCACCCTCGACATGGTTGTTGGTTGTCGCAATCGCGACTACCAGAGCCTCATCGCGAAAGACAAGAACCTTGTTGCCGCCAATGCCATACATTCCATAGGAAGGCAGAGAGCTTCCGCGAGAGTTGGAATGCCTTCATAAATAGCCGTAGGCTGTATCTTCCCGAGCGTTCCATTCACTTCTAAACGCACTCCACCGATCATCGCGCGAGAAAGGGCTTCCCTAGACCAACAACTCGAGAGCGAATGCACGGACGACACTGAGATTCTTGACAGGTTTTCGGGGCGAGAGTACCGTTGCGCCGGTCTAGTCTAAGTACAAATTTCTCGAGCTCGCCGTCAGGAGGAGAGCATGTTTTCCAAGCTAGTTGTCGGGATGTTTGTTTGTCTTGCTGTCCAGGCTTCTTTGGCACAGGACCCGACAAAGGTCGAGCCGAAGCATTACAAGTTGGCCTTTGAAAACGAATGGGTTCAGGTATTAAATGTCCACTATGGGCCTCACGAGAGGTCAGGAATACACGACCATCCCGGAGGCGTTGTGGTGATTCTCACCAACGGGCACCTCAGGTTCACCGATCAGAATGGAAAAACACAAGAGGTCTACGCAAACGCAGGCGAGTCCAGATGGTTCCCTCCGTTCAAGCACGAAGTCGAGAACTTGGGTGATACCGCCTATAACGCAGTCTACATCGGGGTCAAGACCAGGCACGGCGCAGGAGCGTCAGCCAAGGCGGTTGTTGATGATCCGTTCTAATTCCACTGGCTGATCGGGATTCAGGCGCACCGCTGACGTCAGCGTTCCATCCAGAATGGCTTTGAGGATGAGCACGGATGTATCGCCACGAAAGGGCAATATGCCCGTCGCCATCTCGTAGAGAACGACGCCGAATGAGAACAGATCGGTACGGGCATCCAATTCCTTGGCACGCGCGTGCTCGGACGACATGTAGGCGATGGCGCGGAGCGTAGAGCCTGGACTGGTCAGATGCTGCTCATCTACCATCTCAACTACCGTGCTGGTAGAAGCGCGTTGCGTGTAGCCGCGCCTCTTCTGTCAGACAACGAGTGGGTGTTGACAATCAGCCAACTTCGGCCCGTTCGATTGCGCCGTGGCAGTCTGTCCGATTTCCGCAGGCGGTAAATGACTCTCCGCAATTCGCGGACGCACCCGAGGGGCAAATTAAGGCAAGCGCTGGCTGTAGCGGTTCGAACTTAGTGCGTCGGTGTCGCCGCGCTGAGTAGGGCTCCTTCGGTGATCCTTTCTGCTCGTGGTGCCCGCGATACTTTCGACACCATGCCAAACTCAGTACGAAGCAGTCATGCAAGATGGTCGCCATACATAACCTGCACGAAGTACAACTGGTCTCATAAATGGAGAGACTCCTCCCCTTCGCCGAGATCATAATTAGACTTGTGGGGGAAAACTGGGAACTGGTCAGCCCACGCTGACTGTAAGGTGGCAGGTCCTATAGGCACGGAATGCGATTTCCGGTACCTTCTAAAAGCTCGGAATTCGAGAAGGCGCCGTTCTTAAGAACACTCGAACGATCGGAATGCCGGAAACGGGAGTCGTTGACGAACTTGCCCTCCCAAAGAATGCGTTGCTCAAGGCCATAAGAGGTTGTGTCGCTACCGACCCAGAACTGCCCGCTCGAATCAACGCCACCTTCGAGTGTACGATCTGGAAGAAGAATGGAAAGCCTTCCGTCAACTTGAGTTATGCGGAGTTGGCCTCCACCGACAGCACCCCCGGCGATGCCGTGATAATCCCACGTGTAGCAGCCCGTCCATCGAGAACCCTTGGCATTTCCCGCGGGTAGATTCAGCACTGAGGATTTCGATAAAGCGGCGAGTACCTCTAACCTCGACTACACGATTGGGCCGTAATGAAAATATTCCACCACGCCGAGCGGAACGAAAATCAGGCAGCAACCGGCTAAGAGACGCAGCATGGAGGACGAAGGTGTTCGCGAAGTCGTGCCCATTCGGAAAGAAGCGGCGCTGAATACGCCCCCTACTCCGCCACCGACCAGAGCGGCAACAAAGAAAACCGCAGGAGCAAGCCACGAAGAAAATATGGCATCGGACCGAGCCAGGGCAGGAGCTAGTATTCCCAGCCTTGAACCTGAAACAAACCCAAAACGGATGAACTGCTGTGAATTCGTTGCTTTGAATTTTTCAAGAAACAACCACAACGCCTCGATCGCTCCGAGCGAGAGTGCTCCTGGTGCTGCGTCAATTAGGACGAAAAAGGCATAGAAATAAACTACAGGAAAACACATCGCCGCGGCCACACCGGTCCAACGTCGCCCAAACAGGGCCGCACGAACGACGCTCCACGTGATACCTGCTCGAACGCTACCCATTTCGCCCCGATACTACTAGATCTCATAAATGCTTCTTCGGAGGTTGGCTCCCGTGAGCATTACTTCCAGATCGCCCGATATTCGGAATGACCCCAAAAAGGCGAGGTGTCCGCAACAAGTAGACATCGCCACTGCTTAGCACCGTTTCTCATTGCGCGATCAAAGCACGCAATTTATTATTACTTTTCCTCGAGCGTGCCCTTCTTCCAGATACCGGATAGCTTCAGGGACCTCACTCAACCGGTAACGCTTGTCGATGACCGGTGTTACCTTCTCGGCCTTCATGAGCTCGTACATGACGGTCAGGTCCTCTTTGTTCGGTTTCGCCAGAACCATGACCAGGTTCTGGCTGACGAACCGTGACAGCAAAGGCGCCGTGATCGCACGAGCCAAAGGACCGATCATCCACCGACCGCTCGGTCCTCCGACCGCGGTATATGTCCCCCTCGGATTTAAGACGCGCCGGCATGCTAACAACGAATGGTTTCCAACGGAGTCGAGAATTAGATCGTAACGCTGGCCACTCTTGGTGAAATCCTCCTGGGTGTAATCAATCATCTGATCTGCGCCAATAGACCGGACCATGTCTACATTCCTGGTACTGCACACGCCGGTCACATCTGCGCCAAACGACTTGGCGATCTGCACCGCGAACGTACCCACGCCTCCCGCCGCACCATTAATCAAGACCTTCTGCCCCGGCTGAATATGTCCCTTGTCGCGAAGAGCCTGCAACGCGGTGTATGCCGCCACAGGCACAGAAGCTGCTTGCTCAAACGTCACGTTATCTGGCTTCATGACCAATGCTGATTCGGAAGTACAGGCATACTCGGCAAAGGCCCCACGGCACGAACCGAAAACCTCGTCGCCTGGTTTGAACTGGGTGACGTTCCTGCCAACCGCTTCGACCTGGCCGGCCACATCAACGCCTAGTCGCTTGTCCTTTGGTTTGAGCAGCCCGGCCGGTATGCGAAGGAGGTACGGAATGCCTCTCATGAAGTGCCAGTCAAGTGGGTTGACGGAAGCCGCGCAGACTTTTATCAATATTTCATTGTCCTTGTGAACAGGCTTTTCAGTGTCTTTGATTTGGACAACGTCCGGGGGGCCGTATCGGCTATAGACGGCGGCTTTCATTGGCGTTCTCCCACTGCGCTGGCCCGCTCCTTCTATCTCGAGACGTTCACGCCCATCACGAGGAACCACAAGCTCAGCGATCCTTCCCCGAGGACCCCGGCGGCCAGATTGTAGGGGGACAGATAGTTTGCGAGCGGCGGTGACAGAAAGGTCAGCCAAGCCAGACCGGCAAACGCCATCAGCACGCCTATAACTCGGGGCAGGAAGGTCGACCTGAAAATCAGGTATCCGATCAGGAGGCAATAGAATCCGAAAAATACAAAGCCGATGTTGTAGGCCTGAGAATACAATCCGAGAAGCATAAGCGCTAGCTCGTGCAACTGTTTCACCTTAAATGCGCTTAAGTACGGCGCGCCTCTTAAGACGACCAAGGCAGCGAGAAAAAAGACGCTGCTAACAGCCTGAATAGCGCATCCCACAAGGCTGAAGACCGCCGCGAACCAAGAGACTCTCCTGATCACCGACTTAAACAAGTCACAGAAGAGCAGCGTCACAGTGATATAGACCGCGACATTGATGAGGAGGGCTGCGAAGCCCAACCGAAATAAAGCTTCGTACGCCAGGATGTTGGTCGCTGTAGCCGTGGCATCGCCAGATACAATAAGCCTGAAGCTAGGGACGGCAACTCCTCCCGTCAGGAAGGTGAGCAAACAAAAGACACCGGCACTCCTGTCCTTGAGACGCGGCGACGCTTCTGCAACCCGTTCCGTCATTCCTGCTGTGTTCATACTCGTCGCTCCTTGTGGGAGGGATTGAATCAAGCGTGCAGGCGACTCAGATCGGTCCTTGATAGCGGCGCAGCCGGACCGCTGCCGCGAGGAAGGCGGCAAAGACTGCCAGGCCGATCCACAGACCCGGGCTGCTCAGGAATTTACCCAGAGTGAGTAGTGTCAACGGATGCATCAGGACGCTACCCGGCGCTGTGACGGCGCCAGCTTCCGCACCGCCGCTGAAGCGAGACCCCAGCATGTCGGCGAAATGCGAAGTGTTGAAGGCAATCTTCTCGACGACGCCGATCGCGAGCAGCGGTAAGCCGGCCCATAGAAATGCCGCACGACGCGCCCAGCCGGAGACCAGCAGCAGCCAGCCGTAGAATGGTGCATAGTAGAGCGCATGCACGGCCAGAAGGTGGTAGAGCAGCATCAGCCACATCTGGAACAACGACAACTGTGTCCATAGCGTCGCGACACTGCGGCCGCTCCCCAGCAGTACTGCGGTGCTCAGCAGCAGCATGATCCACTGCGTGGCAACGATGATCGCGAAGGTGAGCAGGGGGAGAACCATGAGCGGGATGCTCGCCTTCGAGAGCACTGTCGTAAGATCGGAAACCGGCAGCGACTTCCAGAGCAGGATGCTGCGATCGCGACGTTCGCCGTGCAGCGCGTCAAGACAGTAGAACACCCCGACGATAAAAGTGGTTCCCATGATCAGAAGCGCAGCGAAGTTGTACGGCTGCTCGATCAATTCGTGCTGCTGCATCGGGTTGAGCGCCGCCGCGGCACGCATTTTGTCCGGCAGATGAATCGTGCTGATCAAGAAGCCGAACAGGATCAGGGCGGCAACGGCGAGCGGCGCGATATAGATCGAACGGTTCTCCCACAATTCGCGTCGTACCGACCAATACAAGGGCCGAGTCGTTGAGATGACCGCGGGCGCGATGACCTGCGAGTCGTTTATCTGCGAATCACGGGGAGACTCGGGCATGGCATTCGATTGAGTATTCACCTGACCGCTCCTTGTGCCTGGCCGACTTGATCGCCGATCACGGCAACGAACAAGTCGGCGATGCTGGGGGTACGCAGGTCGCCCGGGTCGGCGAAAAGCCCGGCGAGTTGCTGACGATCGACACGATCGAACAGCAGTATGCTGCGACCGAGCATCTGGCGCTCGTGCATGGGCTTGAGCGCCCGTGCCGCTGCGACCTGCTCGGGATGCACCATCACTTCCAGATAGCGCGACTCCAATTCTTCCATGCTGCAATCGAATACGATGCGGCCGCGGTTGATGAACATGACATCGGTGAGGACGTGCTGGATCTCTTCCACCTGGTGTGTCGTCACCACGATGGTGCGGCTGCGATCGAAATAGTCGTTCAGTAGGGAATCGTAGAACTGCTTGCGATAGAGGATGTCGAGGCCAAGCGTCGGCTCGTCCAGCACGAGCAATTTCGCGTCAATCGCCATAACCAGAGCGAGGTGCAGTTGGGTCACCATGCCCTTCGACAATTCCCTGACCTTGCTGGCGCGCCGGATGGTGGTTTTCGCAAGAAAACCTTCCGCCTTCGCACGATCGAATCGCGGATGCACGCCGGCGACGTAGTCGAGCGCCTGCGAAACCCGCATCCAGCGCGGCAGCACGGCGACATCGGCAATGAAGCAGACATCCCGCATGAGCTGATCGCGCGCGGTCCAGGGGTCGCGTCCCAGCACGTTCAGCTCTCCCTGATATGGGGTGAGGCCGAGAATCGCATTGAGCGCGGTGGTCTTGCCTGCGCCGTTGGGGCCGATGAGTCCGAGGATGCGGCCCTCTTCCACACGCAAATTGACGCCGTCCAGCGCGATAGTTGTGCCGAAGGCCTTGCGGAGGCCGCGGGCTTCTATGCATGCCATGGCTTCAGTTCTCCTCCTCGGGGGCATTCGACTTGTCGGTTTTTGCCTGTGCGGCATCCGAAGACGAACGGCTGGTTGCGCCGTCCAGGAGTTCTTCCGCCCTCAGGCCGAGCCGCTGAATGGTTGCGTAGACCCTGGGCCACTCTTCGCCAAGAAACTTCTGCCGTTCGCCCTGCAGCAGCAAACTGCGTGCGCCGACATTGATGAACATGCCGCGGCCTCGTCTGGTCTCGACAAGCCCCTCGTCCACCAGTTGCTGATAGCCCTTCAGAACCGTGAGCGGATTGACCCGATATTCGGTCGCGACATTGCGCACGGAAGGCAGCGGATCGCCTTCCTTCAGAACTCCGTCGAGTATCATCGCGACGACACGGTCGCGAAGCTGGCGGTAAATCGGCTGACTGTCGTTCCACTCACGGTCCATCAGGTTTTCCAGATAGCCCTTACCCGAGATAGGCTCCCGTCATTTTGTCCGCTGCAGGTCGAAGTGCGCGTGGACCGGTTTGTCCCCTGGTTCCATGTAAGTCCAGTCCTCCGTGTGATGGTTGGCATCGAGCACGGTGAAGACCGCATGGTGCATGTGTCCGTACTGCAGGTTACCGGCGACGTCGAGAAAATCGAATTCCACCGTCTTCCCGTCCGGCGCGATCTTGCCCACCATGCGGGGCCGGTTTCCTGCGTCACAATAATGGGTTAGGAGCAAGCGGTCGCCATCCATATACAACATGGTGATGGGATCGTCGGGTCTGCCAGCCCCCGTCATCTCATGCATGAGCGCGTTACCCATGGAAGTCTCGCGAAGCGAGATGTGCATGAGCTTGCCTTCTATGTCGGCTTGCTGCGGGACGGTGGTCACGTGGCCGTCCCAGGAACCCGCCAGCGTTTTCAGTTTGTCGAAAGACTTTTGCGCGTCGGACTGCGCGAAAGCCACGGTGGAGAGCGACATCAGAACAACGGACAGCATACAACGAAGGAATTTCATGTTTCATTCTCCTGCGCATTCAGTTGTGGGCGATTAGCTCTACGGGACCGCTGCGCTTTGCTGTTATAGCTAACTATAACACTACTTAGCATGTCAAGCCCTTTCTTCTTTTCTTGTTCGCCGCCATCCGCATAGGACATAAGGAGGGCGCCCGTAACCCATTGGCAGCCGACACATTTCACTTGATCGAGAGGTTCGGGCCTACCCCGCCCGGCGAAGGCCAAATCCTGGTTAGTCGGAAGTAATTCGACGAGGAGCGCCGACAAAAGCCGCCGGAGTGCCGCGCGGCATCCACACAAATGCGCCATGCACGTGACTTAATTAACAGACGAACCGTGGAAGATCCTGGCTCAGCCAATCCGTTAAGCCAAGAAGACGAGATGGCGCTTAGATCAGAGCGGTAGGGCCGACTCCGGTTGCGGCAAATACGTCGGCGACTTCCTGTCCGGCAATCTCCACGAAAGCTCTAACCACGGCGGGATCAAACTGTGTTCCGCCACCCTCCACCAGCCGCCGTACTGCCTCTTCATGCGAGAGTCCACGGCGATAGCACCGATTGGAAATCATGGCATCGTAAGCATCGATGACCGACACGATGCGCGATCCGATCGGGATCTCTTCGCCCTTCAGACTTGCCGGATAGCCCGCTCCATTGAAACTCTCATGATGATGAAGGGCATAGAGGCTGGCCTTCTCCAGACCCGGAAGCAAGCGGAGGATAGACCAGCTATATTCCGGATGTTTGTTCATCAGCTCGCGCTCGGAGTCAGTGAGCTTGCCTTCTTTTTTTAGGATGGCGTCCGGAATTCCAATTTTCCCAATGTCATGTAGCAGTGCCGCCACTTCAATCTGATACAGGCCGGTTTCAGGAATTCCCAGCCTACGGGCAACCCGGACTGCCCACTCCGCCAGGCGCGTGCTGTGAACTCCAGTGCCCAGGTCGCGCAAATCGAGCAACTGGTTGAACCCGCAGATCACCGATTTCAGGAGCGAGTGCTGCTGCTGCTCCAGTTCTTTGATCCGCAGCCAGTCTGAGCTGCGCGACACATCAGCCGACATTTTGTTCAAAGAGAGCATCAAGTCGCCTTGCGCCACGGCTATTTCAATCCCATCGCTTTGCGCCACGCCTGCATCGCCTGATAAGTATCCAGCCGGCCATACCCCATTTGCGGATCTGAAATCGACTGGGTGTGGGACAGAGCCGATCCCGCCTGGGACTTGGCTCCGCCCCCACTCAACACCGACTTCAGGGAGAGCTTCGTTGGGCTCGTGCCGGCCATCAGGGCCGCGGTGCCGGACACCAGCGGTGCGCTGAATGAAGTTCCCCATCCCGCAGCCCACGTGCCGAAGGGATAGGTGGTCATGATGCCCTCACCCGGCGCGGCCAGCCATACGGGCGGCGCTCCGTAGTTTGAGAACGTGGAGCGAATGTCGCTGTCGCCAGTCGAAGCCACGTCGATCACATCCTTCAGAGCGGCCGGATAGACGGTCGCTTGCTGACCGTCATTGCCGGCTGCCGCCACGCAAATTACGCCCATCGAATTTGCGTAGTTCACAGCGTGGGCCAATTCCTGCGAGGAACTGGAATAGTTGAAGCTCATGTTGATCACTTTGGCGCCATGGTTGACCGCATAGTAGATCGCGTTCAGGATGTCGGAGTTATAACCGGTTCCATCTGCATGAAACGACTTCAACGGCATAATCTTGGCTTGTGGAGCCACCAGGTGAACGATGCCGGACACCATGGTTCCATGACCGAATGCGGCGTACTGCGGACCATCGAGCACCGCCACCGACGACTGATCCAGAACCGCCACCGTCGATTGGCTGACTTTTGCCGGCTGCCGATGGTCCAGAACCGCCACCGTCGACTGGTTCACATCTGCGGTTTCCGAGCCGCCGCGCTTGCCCCGAGTGAAGTCGTAACCCGCCACTAATGAGTTCTTCAGGACGGGATGAGTCGTATCGACGCCGGTGTCGATCACAGCCACGATGACATTCGCTCCGGCGGCATTGAATTTTGCGTGAGTCTGGTCGGTCAGGACCAGTTGATTTCCGGGCTGAGTCAGATAACCCCGCCAGACTGTGGTGCCGTAATAATTGACTGGGGTAGTGTCGGTCAGATAAGAGGGGGCAGGCCCTGCCTCCGCTCCTTGCGTCTGGACCAGTTGATCGGTTTCAACTGAGATCACTCCCAAGTTGATGTTCAGGAGCGCGGTGATCGCGTTGAGTGGCCGCGGCGTCTTGATCAAGAACAATTGGCCGGAAGGATCGCCCAATCCATGGTCAACGCTGCAACCGACCAGCGTGCACAGATTGAGCAGGTTGGTTAGGCCGAGCTTGTCTCTGACCACCAGGCGTGTCTGTTGCGCGCTTTGCGCCACCAGACTCTGGGCCCCGAAACACAGCAGCAATAGAAGCGCAAGCCACGCACGCATGACCCGCGACTTGGGGAGTTGTGTGACACTGGCAATAAAGTGATCGAACTTTCCCACGTTTCCCCCTCTGACTCAACCTACCCAGCTCTTGCTGGGATCATGAGTCTAGGACAAAGTTAGAATTCGCTAAACTTACAGCCGTAATCGGAACCGAGTTACCGATGGGCCATTTCGGCCTACGATAAATCGTTCTGATTGTTGGGCTTATGCTGAACTCCATACAGGGGGAGGACAATCTCGTCTTCCTCGTGACCGATCAAAAGGCTGAGGTTCTCGCCGGCATCGAACTCGAGCTGAAATTCTCCGAACTGGTTAGTCGCGGTCGCTGCCAGCGAGAACTTTCCGTCCAGCAGACGAATTGGCAATTCTCGGGCTGCACGGTCTCCACTTGTCCGGTTCAGGACTTGTCCTACCACACACGCACGGCCCGTACCGCGACGTGGTTCGAGACGAAGGTCAATGTAGTGGTCATCCGTCTCGTAGAGGAATTGCCTGGCCGAAATCGAGCCCCGTACTCCAGCCGCGACCGGCTGCAGGCTGGAATCGAACAAGAGACGAAGGCCGTGTTTTGATTTAGCCGCTCGGGCCGCAAACTGGCTCTTGCTTACTCGAACCACGTCGTCGGGGGGAGTAAAGACGGTCTCTTTTCTGGCGATGGACATGACGCTCTCCCACACCTGCATCGCGGTCTCGCATTTGCCGCACCCATCCGTAACATGTTGTTGCATCGCCGACCTGGTTGTGGGTGCGACCAGGTTACGTACGAAATCTGCCCAAGCTTCCTCGCCGAAGTGCTTCAACCCTGCCTCCGTTGGGGAGCGGCCCAAACCCGCCTGGGGTCACTCCTGTTTTCTTTTTGGGACTCTGGGGAATAAGGGCTCCGGGCGAGAGAAAAAATATAGGGTGCGGAAAAAATATTTTTTGGTTCAGGCCTTGCCCACGAGAATGAACGGAGCCCATTGATAAGGATGGGGATAGCTCGATCTCAGTTTCAGCATGGCTCCCCTCAGGGCAGCGGCTTTGGTTTTCTCCTCTCCCAGAAGGCGGTAGAAAACGCTCATATATTCTGCGGTGCTCTTGTCATGCACATCCCACAGGCTTAGTACCAGGGACCGGGCCCCGGCGTGAAGAAGACCTCGTGCCAAACCGATGAGCTCATCGCCCGCACTGACCACGTTCAGCCCGGTAGAACACCCACTCAAGGTAATCAGTTCGACGGGGAGCCGTAACTGATAGAGATCGAACAAACTCAAAAACGAGTCTCCCAGGCGGATGGCGGAAAACATGGGATTGTCCTGGCGGAAATGGCCATGGGTCGCGATATGGATCATGCGACTCTGAGGGCCCTTACTGCGCAGGACCCGTTCGCTGGCGTTTTCGCCGACAAACACCTCGGGCCGATCGAGAACGCCGGTAAGCGCCTGGACCTCATCCAGGATTGCAGGCGCCTGGGGATCGGGGATGCCGAACACCAGCGCCGCTCCAGAGGCGTTGGCGACTCGGCCCTGGCCTAGCGCAAAGATGCTGGCGCTGGGGGAATACGACACGGTGTAGCGGTCAATCAAGTGTTGTGTTCCATCAAACAAGGCATGGAACGGGACGTAGTGAAGCAGGCCATGCGGCACGAAGACCAGATGATCGGCTTTTAGCCGGGAGGCAACGGGGGCGATGAGTTCATGATAGAGCTCAGTCAGGTGCGCCTGCGTCGATTGCACCAGCGCATCCTTGAACGCTTCGAGGTATTGTGGATTCAGGCGGAACTTGGAAAGTTGGAACTGCAACAAGCGCAGAACCTCCGCCACCCTGGATTCAAGCGTGACGGGAACAATTTCTAGAGTTTCTGGTCCGAGGACGCATGCCAGGATGCGCTCCTGTACCCGAAAATATTCGACCAACAGCGTATCGGAAGGAATCGCGCAGCGAATGGCCGCGATGGGCAGATTGGTCGGAGTCTGCAAACCGGCCTGCTCGGCATCGGCTTGGGTCGCCTCCTCCAACATATGGAGCAATTCTTTCTCCCGCGTTCCTGCTTGTTTTTGAAGGCTAGTGATTCGTCCCAGGGACTGGGGCTCGGGCTGCAGTTGTTCTCGTTCGATGAGGTTGTAGTACCAGTTGAGTTCCTCGCGCAAATCCCGGATGGAGCGCACTAACTCGCTCTGCCCCGGCTGGTCCTCGGCGATCGTTGGCGCCGGGCGGAAGAACAAATCCATCAGGCTACGCGACTTGGCCTGCTCCATATAGCTGAATGCTTCTTCAAGGGCAGCGGGATCGCCGCTTTGTTTGAGACAAAGCTCAACCAGGTGCTCATACACTTCCAGGCGATTCTTTATGAAGGCGATCTTCAGTTCTTCGCCGCGCAAGCTGCTGCGCAGCGTTTCCAGGGCATGCCTGGCGGCCTGATACGACGAGTATGCCGGGTCGAACTTTCCGCCCGCAGCGTGGATATTTCCCATCAGCAGATGCGCCTGGTAGGCAAGCACCGGCGCCTCCAGCTCCGCCAGTTTCGCGATGGCGTCATTGCAGAAACGGAAGGCCTGATCCGGATCTTCGGTGCGCAGCGCAATCCGTGAAAGCAACAGTTGAGCCAGGGCCGCTTTGCTGCGCAGGTTGAGGGAAACGAAAGACTCCAAAGCCTCGGTGGCGAATCGCCGCGCTTCAAAGAAACGCCCCTCGTCAAAGAAAACCAGCGCTCGATACAAGTCGATCAGAGAGGGCCATGCGCGGTTCTTTTCCCGGACGAAAATCTCTCTGGCTTCAGAAAAAAGCTTAAGACCCTCAAATGCGTGCCCCTGCTGGCTGGCAGCCATAGCCGAGAAGGCCAGGCATTTGGCGCT
The DNA here is from genome assembly GCA_955652395.1 of uncultured Terriglobales bacterium. Classification (GTDB taxonomy): domain Bacteria; phylum Acidobacteriota; class Terriglobia; order Terriglobales; family Acidobacteriaceae; genus JAIQFF01. Next base: position 18,295 of record CATPBJ010000192.1, read on the forward strand.
CTCGTAACCCATACTCAGCTTATGAAAGCCGTTGTAACCTTGGCGCGCGAGCTCGGCAGCGTCCGAGCTCAGGTTTAGCTCGAGATAGAGCTCTGCCAGATCCAGGTTGCACAGCGCCAGGTGATAGGCATCGTTCACTTTCTTGCATGCCAGGCGCGCCGCCCGCAGCATTTCGATGGCTTTGCTGTACTCGCCTCGCTGGTAGTGAAGATAGGCGATGTTGTAGTCGGCCTGCGAAACCAGCAGAGGCATTCCGTGTTCGTGGCAAAACTTACGCGCATGCTGGTAGGCTTCGACCGCTTTGGAAAAAGCATGCAGGCTGATGTAGCAAGTCGCCATGTTGCTCAGGACCGCCGCGATCCCTTCGGCATCCTTTTGATCCAGTAGCCCGCGGTATGCGCGCTCATAGCAGGCCTGGGCATCGTTGAAGCGATCCTGCCGGTAGTAGATGTTGCCGATGTTGATATCGAGGCGGGCAAGCCGCCAGGCATTTCCTTCGGCAGCGAAGATCTGCCGCGCGCGCTCGGCGGCAGCAAACGCGCGGTTGTACTCGCCCAGCAAAAGCATGGGCTGGACCGATCCGCTGAAGGTGCGAGCCACCTCGTGGCTCTGCCCGACCGCCTCGAACCAGACGACAGCCTGTTCGTGAAGCTCGACCGCCGCAGAATGCTCGCCCCGGGCGTACAACACATTTGCCTTCCCCCGCAGCGCGCGGGCCAGCGACTCCCTGTCATCGATGGCGCCTGCGATGAAGAGAGCAGCGTCAGCCAGGTGCAGGGCCCGCTGCACATCGACACGGATCTGTTCCCGTACCTGATCAGTAAGTTCTGTCACCACGTCCGGCTTGAGTAGGGACGGGTGGCGCGAAACAAGTTCCCGCCGGCCCGCCTCATCGGGCACGTCCGCAAGCTGCTCGAACAATTCCTGATGCTTTGCCGCCGCGGGCTGGGTCACCTGAAACTCTCCATCTCCAGCCGCTTGCGGAGCAGCTTCAGGCATCGCCCTCGAATGAAGCCGATCGATCCGGTTGCCAGTTTCAGCTGTTTAGCCACTTCCGGATAGGGACGGGGTGGGTCGGCAAAAAAAAGCAGCCTGACCAGCCGACTGCATCGGTCAGGAAGACCGGCGATTGCGTCTCGCAGGATTTGCTCTCGTTGTAGCTGATCGAGCAATTCTTCGGGCAGATCTTGGGTCTGAGCTGCGGACAGTTTTTCGATTTCCGCCGTATCATCGAAGAGTTCGAGCCGCTGTTTCTTGGTCCGCAAGCACTTGTGATAGCTGGCCTGCATGAGCCACTTGGGAAGAGCGCGCGGCTCGCGCAATCGGGGCAGGTCGGATAGCAGGTCGAGGCAAACCGCTTGGAAAATATCGGCAGCGTCTTCCCGCGACAGCCCGAACTTGATAGGCACTGAGAAGATCAGATTTTTATATTTCTCGATGAGAGCAGCCCAGGCCGCCTGATTCCCCTGGCAACACTCGCGAACCAGGCGCTCGTTTGACCACGAGAGCTCACGCGCCCGGGGTTCCTGGGTCACGGTTTGGCACCGGCGGTGGCCCCACTTCCCTCCCGAAAGTAAAGCTGTTCAACATTCCAAAGCGTGTTGGGCTCAAGGACAGCTGGCTTGAAATTAGCCAGATTCTTCCGGGCGCCCACCAGAATGTTGGGCGTCGCCAGGAAGACGTATGGCAGGTTGGCGGCGATAACTTGTTGAGCTTGATCGTAAAGGCGCTTACGCCTGTCGTATTTCAGTTCGACCATCTGCTGCTGCATCAACTGGTCGAGTTGAGCCTCCCAGTCTGTGGCCGGTTTGGTTTCTCCGAGATGCCAAAGGTGAGTGCTTCCGGACGACAGCCACACGTTCATCTCCGGATTCGGGTCGGCGTCTCCGCCGCCCAGCCCCATGATCGCAGCGTCGTAGTCGAAGGTCTGAAACACGCGGTCGAGAAGCGCGCGAAACTCCAGCGGAACTACGTGGACGTCCATTCCCAGCTTGCTCAAGTCGTCCTGAATAATGGTGGCAATTTTCGTTCGCTGATTGTTTGAGGAACTCACAATGATGGAGAATTCTACCGTCTGGCTCTTCCCGTCCATCAGGCGGCCATCGCCACGCCAGGAAAAGCCGGCAGCCTTTAACAGTTCGCGCGCATGCTCCAGCGAGCGGGCGGGGTGAGGCAGGGATTGATTCACCCAAAGCTGGTTTGAGGGACTTACGTTTCCCCACAGCGGTACCGCACGCCCCGCATACACCAATTTGACGATCCCTTCCCGGTCAATGGCGGAGGAAACCGCTTGGCGGAACCGCAGGTCCGAGAACCACGCCGGCCGGTTCGCGCGGGATGCCTTTGCGTCGTTAAGGTTGAAGAGAAGAAAGTTGTACTCGAGGCTGGGGCCGAGATCAAACAACCCATAGCCGCCATTTTGCGCGTCGCGGGACAAGAGAATGTAGTTCTCAGCATTGACGCGGTTCATGATGGCAGTATCACCAGCCTGAAAGCGGATGACCTGGGCCTCTTCATTTCCCACAAAAAGAAAAACCAGCTCGTCGAGATAGGGGAGGCGCTGCCTTTTCTGGTCCATCTTCCAGAAGTAGGGATTGCGCTCGAGCACAACCCGTTGACCGGGCACATAGTGCTTCAGCCGAAACGGGCCCATCCCCGCTAGGGCTGCCGGTGACTCGTTGATGTTCCACACCTGCGTGAACCTGTTTTCCTGATATGCCTTTTCCAACAGATGCCGCGGCAGCATGGCCAGACTGTCGAAGATGCGTTCTGCGGCAGCGTAGGGTTGGGCCAGAGTGAAGCGAACGGTGTACGAATCAATCTTCTGCACCGCGATCGGCTTTCCACCTACGATCAGGAGGTCCCGTTGCGGAGAATGTATTTTCTCGTCCAGGTAGACCTGAAAGGAAAACACGACATCGTCAGCATCGAAGGGCTGGTCGTCAGAAAATCGCAATCCGCGACGCAGCTTCAGAGTGAACACCCTGCCGTCGCGTGAGGCTGCCCACGACTTGGCCAGCGCCGGCTCGGTCCTTTGCGAGTCGCGGTTGATATGGATGAGATCAGCCATCATCCGTCCAATCACTTCCCGCGAGCGCACATCCGCAGCGGTGACCGGGTTCAGCGTTTTCGGCTCGGCGGCTTGACCAACAACCAGGCTTCCGCCGTAGCGGCCAACTTCACCGTCCGTGATCTGCAGTTCTTCGTCTGATTGCGCCGGCTGCGGAGAGGAACGGGCAAGAGAATTCGACCCTAAAACCAACACCAGGGCGGCGAGCCATGCCAGACGGCGCATATAGGATCATGCGGCCCGATTTATTAGACCGTGACCGATTGTAGCCGCTTGTGGAATGCGTCCGCCAGCGCAAGGTAACCAAGAGAGAAAACTACCAACGCCATTGCAGGAGCGAACATCCACCAATACGAAACCAGTACGTTGTATTGCTGCAGATTCGCCAGAAGGTTCCCCCAGCTAGGCAGCGGCTCGCTCAGCCCCAAACCTAGAAAGGATAGCGTGACTTCTGCGATGACATATTGCGGAACCAGCAAGGCAGCCTGGGTCAGGAGGACCCCGTAAGTGTGGGGCAGCACGTGTCGGCGAAGCACGTAGCTGTCGGAGGCTCCGAAGCCACGGCTGGCGAGAACGTACTTCCGAGTCCTGGCGCTGAGCACAACGCCTCGGACCAAACGTGCCGGGCGCGCCCATCCCACCGATCCGATCACTGCTATGAGAAGAAAGAAGGTTTGAACCGGACTGATATGGAGCGGAAGGAACGCTCGCACCGCCAGCAACAGGTAGAGCCAGGGCAGAACGAGAAAAAGTTCTGCGATGCGCATCACCGATTCGTCAACCCAGCGTCCGTAGAAGCCGGAAATGGTTCCGAGCAGCAATCCCAATGAAAGCGAAATTCCGGTGGCGAGCAGACCCGCACCCAGGGAGATACGGCCACCGTAAAGTATCCTCGAAAACTGATCGCGTCCGTAGTTGTCGCTGCCGGCCAGGAAGATCTGCGCCGGAGCTTCCACGCCGAACAAGTGGATGCTTGACAAAAAGAGACCCGCAATTTTGTATTTCGGCCCCTCCACAAACAAATGGATCGGATATTCCTGATCGCGGGATTCTTCGTACTCGTACAAGCCCTCTGGTCGGGAGACTGACTGGTAAACAAACGGACGCAGGTGAAAGTGTCCTTGAGCATCCACAAAATGCAGGCGGGTCGGCGGCACAAACGGGAAGTCACGATTTTGGCTGGCGGGTTCACCGGGGGCGATAAAGCCGCCAAACACAATGATGCCGTGCAGCAACACGAGAACCATCGCCGCGGCCCGGGTTTTTGCCTTGTTCGTCATCGTCTTGCTCGTCATCATCTTGCCGGTCTTCATCTTGTCCCTCCTGGGTTCGCCATCCGCTATTGCATCCTTACCCGTGGATCGGCGGCCAGGAGCATCGCGTCTGCCAGGAGATTGCCGAGAATCATGAAAAGGGTGGACGACATCACAACCCCGACCACCACATATAGGTCCCTCGACATGGTTGCCTCGAGCAACAAGGGCCCCAACCCGGGCCAGCCGGTCACGACTTCAACCAACAGCGATCCACTGAGAAGGCCACCCATTGAAAATCCGAACAACGAAATCAGTGGATTCGCGGCAGCGGGCAGTGCGTAATGAAACAGCAGGCTCGCTTTCGAGATTCCATGTCCGCGGGCGGCCTGAATGAACGGAGCCTTCAGCACCTCCATCATGCTTGAGCGCACATGTCGGAGGATGATTGGCAGATTCGCCAGCACAAGTGTCGTGACCGGAATTACGAGGTGAGTCGCGAGATCGCGGATTTTCGACCACCGTCCGAGCTGATCAAACCTCAATGACACCATCCCTCCAACCGGTAGCGCATGGGTGCGAACTACCAGGTACAAGAGTCCTAATGCAAGCACCAGCTCCGGCACCGAAAGAAGCACCGATGTACTTCCCATGCTCAGTCGATCGATCCCTCGACCCGGGTGGGCGGCGATCCAAATTCCCCATGGCACCGCGATCAGCCACGCAAGAAAAGTCGCCACTCCCGTCAGTAGCAACGTATTCCCGGCTCGCACCGCAAGCAGACTCCTGACCGGCGCATTGTAGGCGAAGGAATATCCCCACTCGCCCCTAAACACGGACTTGGCCCAGCGGACATACCTGACGGGCATTGGCTGATCCAGTCCGTAGCGGGAGCGCAGGGCGGCAACCGTCTCCGGCGAGATCTGCGGGTTCAGCTTGATTTCGTCGAAGAAGCTGCCCGGCGCGAAATCGGCAAACAGAAAGCAGAGGATCGAAGCCCCAATCAGCAGCATTATTCCGTGGATGAGTCGCCGCGTGAGGTAATTCATTCTGATCCCGGCCGTTCGGCCCGGAACGCGGAGGCAATCGTCCGCGTAGCGGCCAGCAACTCGCGCGTGTGGGCGTGCCGGGGACTCTCGAACACCTGCTGCCTGGTGTCTCGCTCGATGATCGTACCCTTGTGCATTACGGCGATATGGTCCGCCACTTGTCCCACCAAACTCAGGTCGTGAGAGATCAGCAAGCAGGTCAGGGAATGAGCAATCCGTATTTCGGCAAGCAAGTTTAGTATTTGCGCTTGCGTCACCAGATCGAGGCCCGAAAGGGATTCGTCCAATATCAGCAGCGTAGGCCGCAAGGCTAGGGCCCGGGCAATGGCCAGGCGTTGCCGCTGGCCCCCGCTGAACTCGTGTGCAGATCGATCAGCCCAGTCCGCCGAGAGACCAACTTCTTCCATCAACTCGCAGGTGCGCTGGCGCAGCTTTCGGCCGGACACGCGACGCTGGATTTCGAGGGGTTCGGCGATGATCTGCGCTGCCGAAAACCGCGGATTCAGGGCACCGGAGGAATCCTGAAAAACCATCTGAATCTTCGGCCGCAGCGACTCCAGCTCGCAGGCAGCGGCGCGCGATATTTCCCGTCCCTCAAACCAGATTTCTCCAGAGTCGGGGGTCTCCAGCATTGCCAGACAGCTTGCGAGGGTTGATTTTCCCGATCCAGACTCCCCGACCAGCGCAGTTAGACAGTCGGGCGGAATCTCAACATCCACGTTCTTAAGGGCGTCCACCACGAACTTGTCTCGCGAGAATATCCGGCGTTGTACGTACCGCTTGCTCAGGGCGTGCACCCGCACCAGTGCTGGTCTAGCTGCGCGCTTTGTCGCCTGTTCAGCTGCCATGATGGAAACAACTCACCCGGTGACCGGCTTCCGGCATTAGTTCCTCGGGATCCTCACTCTGGCAAATTTCCGTTTTCCGCGAGCATCTCGGCTCGAAAGCACAGCCACTGGTCAAAGCTTCCAAATAGGGCGGACCGCCGGGAATTACGGGCAAGAGGCCAGCAGGTGCCGAGCCGTCGCGTCGAGGAACTCGTGCCACCAAGTTCAGCAAGCCTTTGGTGTAAGGGTGGAGCGGCCGACCAAACATTCTCGACGAAGGCCCTTGTTCAACCGCGCGACCCGCATACATTACGACCACTCGATCGGCAAAGCCGACAAGCAGGGCCGGATCATGAGTGATGAAGATGAGTGCGGTGCCAAACTTCTGCTTGAGGTTTCGCAGCACTCCTAGGATTTCCGCCTGTACGATCACGTCCAGAGATCGGGTCGGCTCATCGGCAATCACCAGGTCCGGCCGGCAGGCGAGCGCCTGGCCAATTGCGACGCGATGCAGTTCTCCTCCGCTCAGTTGATGTGGATAAGCGGCACAAATCCGCCCAGCGTTCGTCAGGTTAACTGCCCGCAGCATGGCCTCGGCTTCCTGTTTGCGTGCCTTGCGCTTGAGCCCGCTATGCGCACCAATGACCTCGGCAATCTGCTCGCCGACGCGCATTACCGGGCTCAGCGCGAGTCCAGGTTCCTGGTTGATCAAGGAGATCTTCGCGCCGCGAATTCTGCGCAGTTGGGCTTCGGACATCCCCAGCAGCTCTTCATTTCGAAAAAGAATTGAACCATCAACCCGGGCATCAGCAGGAAGTAACCCAAGAATGGACAGAGCGAGAGTGCTCTTGCCGCACCCGGATTCTCCCAAGATTCCAACTACTTCCCCAGCCGATATCTCCAGATCGAGTTGACGCAGTGCCGCCTCAAGGGCCTGGCCATCGGCACCGTACTTCACACTCAATCCGCAGACCCGAAGCAGTCTGGGGATCTCGTCGCGGGATGACCTACCGATCGGGATCGACTTCAACCAAAGTCTCCGGAAAAACCATCTCTGAAATCAAAGTTTGACCGATAAGCCAGCGGATGGCTAAGTAACTGAAGTAACTCAAGAGCAGTTTGTTGAACACGCGAGTTGATCGAGCGGCTAAGTCACCCTTATTTAAACCGCTTAAGGCGATTGTGGATGGGATCGCGCAGGTATTGCGCATCGCAGTTCCTCTTCTCTCAGACGACGAAGTGGACGATGACAATCAGCCCACTTCAGCCCGTTCCATTGCGCCGTCTGTCCCTAGAGAGGCTGCCTCGTCGCGTCCGCATGGGTCGGGTTGAAGGCCCATCCATACGGCATTCCCAGAATCGAATATTAACCAGAGGTACATAACTTTCGGGACAGCTGACGGAGGGTCTACCGTAAGTCTCTTCCTCTCAGGGTTTCGTAGTATGAATGGAATGTTGCCCGGCAATTCTCTACCCGTCGGCCACTGCAGGTGTGCTTACGGCAGAAATATCCGGCAAGGAAAGACTATGAAAACTGCCGTAGCGAAGAGGCCGCTCATCCGTATTGCCGTGGTAGAGAGCGACCCTCTGCGACTCGTGGGCTTTCGGGCCCTGTTCGATTCGGAGCCGGGATTTGAGCTGATTTCTGCTTCGTTGACGGACCTCGATAAGGAGCAGAACATTGATCTGGTGCTGCTGGGCAATCGCTCAGGCCAGAACCTGTTCGATGTAATGGCCAGATTGAAAGTTTCCCATCCCCATTTGCCCACTCTCGTAACCGGCTCCGGTATGGACGAAGAGACCATTTTCAAGGCCATCGGTTCCGGGGCTAAGGGCTACGTGGACACAGCCGCATCGCCTGCTGATTTCGTGCGGGCGACGCGGATCGTCAGCCAGGGCTCGGTTTGGGCGCCGCGCCGTGTGCTCTCCATGTTCATTGAACGCGTGAGCAGTTCGGCCGTCGGCACCCTTACTGCGGGCCACGCCACCCTTACCGACCGAGAGCAAGAAGTTTTGGAGATGCTGGTGGGAGGCCGATCGAACAAGGAAATTGGTGCCCCACTCGGTATAGGAGAGCGCACGGTGAAAGCTCACGTAGCCAAGCTGATGCACAAGATCGGCGTACAGAACCGCATCGCACTCTCGGTCCACGCCGTTAGGCATTTGCTAGTTTCCTCACAAAAGCAAAACTGAAGTGTCGTTTCAATTTCCTCGTGTCCGCGATAACCCCTAGTCCAGCAGCTCAAACCAGAAAGGGGTCTCAAAGCCCCTCGGTGACAACCTGCGCATGGGCGCGACATTTCTTCGACAACAGCGCGAGCGGTTTCTGATCGACGCCGCGCATTGGCAAACCACGTCACTAACATTGCTAATCGGTTACGACGGACCCATTCCTGCCGGTCTTCCGGCGTATTCGGGTTTGTCAATACCGCCCCGGTTCACTTGCACAACAAATTTCAGGATTTTTCATGGTTTTCCGCGTCTAATGCCGAGGAATGCTGCACGAGACGTGACAGCCTTTTCCGGGAAATGCTTCAGGGGGCGTGTGGGATGCATCCCCCAATACAGCCGTTAGATATTGGAAGGAGTTGAGGGAAGTTTTAACCATGCACGGACATCGCAATTCAGCAGTGCACGATCCTGAATTTCCCAGTTCCCATGAAGCCTACACCCGATCGCTCTTCTAAGGTCATTGGAATTCGGGCTATGGCAGATAAGAGCACACTCATGACCGTCAAAGGGAAGTCTGTCTCTCACGGAAACCCACGACAAGCCGACTGTTTTCTCTGCAACTAGCATCTGACATTCTCCCTCTCTCATCCTTCTGATTTACGGACGATAAAGCATCGCTCTGTGGTGACAACCCGCGCTCTATTTCCCAAGAATCGGGGTCACCCTGACCTCTGTAAGAGATTTGCCACACTCAGGCAACATGCCTTCAGGCGAGATGCGAACAATCCGCAGGATGGGCACATCCTTTGTGATCCGAACCCGGCGATCTGTCGTTTCACCTTGCGCACCCTGTAGAGCAGCAGGATCGCGAACAGAGCAATCAGCAGCCGAAAGAAATACTAGTTGCGTTCATAATGTGCTCCTGCCCGGCGATTTTGAGACTCTGGGGCGGGCCCTTGACGCACCTGACGGTTGCTTGCTAAAGCGTGCAAAGCATACATCACGTCCTCCAGGGCCTCTGTCTCTTCGCCGTTGTCGCCGGCAGCTTGAAACAACTCCCGTGCCCTTAGCACAACGGCCGTCTCTGCTTCTGCAATGCGCTCCGGTAGTTCGCTCTTACCAATCTCAGAGAGTGCACCTTGGTAAAGCTCTCTCCAATTTCTGCGGTCTGGAGACTTGCAAATACCAGTACTCATAACGCGTCTCCCCCTTTTCGCAGACTGACGAGGGGAAGGCGGCCTGAAGTGCGAGCCGTGCATTTTCTGAACCAATTAAGCCGCCGCACGGCGGCACCTCGAAACGAAAGCCGCCTTCCCATTTCTCTCACTGACTACTCGCTAGTGAGTTTATGCAGCCTTGCCGGGAGCCTTGGCTTCAAGGGCCTTCTCGCCGCCAACATTCACCTTGATCTGCTTGGGCTTGGCTTCAGCCTTCTTCGCCATTTTGACCTGCAGAACGCCCTTGGCGTAGTCGGCGCTCACTTGCCCCGGGTCCACAGAGCTAGGCAGGGCGAACGAGCGGGTGAAACTTCCGTATTGCCGCTCGACGCGGCGGAAGTTCTCCTCTTTCTCTTCCTTCTCGATCTTGCGCTCGCCATGGACGGTGAGGGTGTTGTTGTCGATGCGAACATCAATGTCCTTCTCCTCGATGCCCGGAACTTCAAGCTTCAGAGTAATGTTGTGCTCGTCTTCGTAGATGTCCACCGGGGGTGCGAAGCTGGTGGTTGTTAACGCCTCTTCCGGGCCTTCGGGGCTATACGGCTCACGGAAAAGACGGTTCATTCGGTTCATGCGGTCTTGCATGGTGGAAAATTCACGGAACGGTTCCCAACGGCTCAGTAGTGTCATAACGCAGTTCCTCCTTGGGGGAATCTAAGAGGAAAAACTTTCAGATGGGCTGACTTAGTTCAGGGAATCTGAACGAGTAAGAAGAGGTGGCTTGCTCAACACCAATGCTAGGCTTGTGCGCTACGCTTGTCAAACACTCTCTGAATGCTGGATCTGCTTCTGTGGCGTTAGATGGATGCCACTATAAGGCGTATGATTGCGGTCATGATGGATGCGAATTACATTTCGGAACGTCTCTCCAGTCTGAAGAACGAAATGAGCGACCTTAGAGTAGCGAACGCCCGGTATTGGAATCGGAATGGGCATACCACGGTAGAAAGATCAGCCTCTGCGTTACGGCATGATCGCCTGGTGGAAATCAGGCTGGAATTGGCGGACATGATGAAGCGTTGTGCGTAGAGATGGCCAGTGACGGTTCTCCCTTTTCGGAAGAGGTGTGAGATGAAAAGACAAGAAGATGATGAAGAGGAGGAAGACGAAGAAGAAAAGGAAGAGCAGGACGAGGAGGACGAGGAGGAAGAAGATGACGAAGACACGGAAGGCTACTCCGAGTGAACTTTCCCCCGAACCAGTTGGGGACCCATTCCGTGTCACGGCATTTGAAAGACCCAGTCTGATGGTTCCACAACAGATTGAGCCTGTGCTTTCGCTCAGCCAAGATCGCCTGGTGCTGACCCTGGAAGAAGTTTCGGGCGCCATCTGGGTGCTCGACAACGTGGATCGATAAGCCCGACCGCTGTGCCTATCATCGTGTGTCGAGGGGGCGCGTATTCCTTCCCGTCATGTTCTCCCCGCTCAACTGATCCGGTCCGCTGACGCTCGCGCCCCTCACCCGTGTGGGGAAACCCGCCTCACTTCTTCAACTGAAAAGTTATGGTTACGTGGACACGCACAGGTGTTGGCTTGCCGTCTTTCGTGGCTGGCTCGAACGTCCATCCTTTGACGGCCTCGATTGCGTTTTCATCAAGGCCCATTCCCAAAGAACGTTCCACGCGTATATCGTGTGTGCGCCCGTCAGTTCCGACGAGTACCGACAGCACTACAGTGCCTTGAAGTTTGGCACCTCCTGGCTTGCCGAGTATATTCGGGGTCGGGCTGAGTGAGTACGCGAGGCGGCCTATCGACCGGCTTGGGAGGCGGTAGTGGTGGCGCTTCTTGAGCAACCAATCGGCAATGACTTCCCGGGCGTCTGTAATCTGTCGGAGTAGCTTGTCACTCTATTTCCTTCGTGCTCTAACCTTGGCACATCGCACGCTGAGCCGCTGCGATCTCCGAGCCTTCGACATCTTAATGGGGGTTTACTATCTCTATAAAGGACATATTTCCCTGCCAGTGAGTGCAATCGCGCTGTTTCGCCAACAACGAGCAGGTTCCGGTTTCCGAATTGCTGATGATCGTGGAGTCGACCCGTCTACTTTAGGGTGTTGCTGCGGCCTCATAAGAATTCGAGTTTTGCACTCACTGTCGGCTCAGCGCAGCCCGAGGAAGCCAGTGGCCGACGGGTGGTACACTTCCCGTCGCCGCTCACAAGCTGCTGAGGCTGTATCAATGGCGAGCATCCCGCAAGACAAGTCTAATGGCTACGACGGAGCTGCCGAGAGTTTCATGTCTACACGAAATCCACGCATAGGTGCAGCAACAGTGCGGGAATGGAGCCACACGCTGGCACATGACTCCTCAATCCTCGACCTCGGGTGTGGCCATGGTGTTCCGATTTCGCGGATGCTGATCCGGGAAGGGTTTAGCGTTTACGGTGTAGATGCATCAACGAAAATGATCGCCGCATTTCGCAAACGATTCCCCAATGCTCACGCGGAATGCTCGGCTGTCGAAGAATCAGAATTCTTTCGCCGCACATTTGACGGCGTAGTTGCGTGGGGCTTGATGTTCTTACTACCGACCGATGTGCAGACCATCGTCATTCGTAAAGTTGCCAGAGTATTAAATCCCAGCGGCAGATTTCTGTTTACGTCGCCGAAGGAAGCCGTCACCTGGTACGACGCCCTGACCGGACGCGAGTCGATTTCGCTTGGAGCCGAGCTGTACCAGAAACATCTGCATGCAGCGGGGCTGAATCTGGTTGGTGAAGACTTCGACGAAGGGAGGAATCATTACTACTTCGCTTCAAAACCTTACGAAAGGGGCCGGTGAGCTGCCGACCGCGAAATAGCATTGTGCCTGGATCACGCTCCGCTCCGAAATAGTTCATAAACATGTGCGATGCGATGATGCCAAAGCCAGCGTGCGCCCCCCCTTACAAGAAAAGAAATTCAAACTACCCCAAATTTCCAAGTTTTCACTAAGTCGGACTGCAAAACGCTGTGTTTCCTGTCTGGTAAAGAAGGTGTTTCCTATCTCGACGAGTGCATATTCCATCCTGCTATGTTTCTCACCCCCCATACTTTGTCACCACTCCCAAACAGACCTTAGACTGCCGATCGAGGAAATCTGGGTCCCCAGAGCTACTCTAAAATTGCCGTGGCGCCGTCTGGCTTTGCTGTGGCGGGGTTCAGAACGGTCTTTAGTTAGGGGTCTGGACTACCCTCGGTATTTTCACCCCAAATTGACAGTCTTACGCAATCTCTCCAAAATCACAACTGATCTTCGCTCTGTTGTAGATTGTCCACTCTTTCATCCCAATCACTCATGGCCCTGAGCAGGTCCGCATGACAGTTTTCTCTGTAAATCAGGATCCATAAGGGATGGCAGCTGTCTTTTTGTCTCTGCTGGCGGGTCGCCAACATTTACTCCCCACCAGCCAGGCGACCGGATAGGCAAAACCGCATTTCTGTCTTTTCGCCGTGCATTCGTTGGAGTGATGCATTGACTAATCGACCCACTCTCTAATCAGCAAACAATTCGAAGTAGCTGGTCGGGGCATTGTGTCTGAGGAACCAGCTCACCCTCTCCACCTTATCGATGTCATCGCTCTGGGTGATACTTCGCTCGTCACCGGCCGCGATCCCTTGAACGCGTAGTAAGCAATGTAGAGGTAGCAGACGGCCGGCAGGATGAATGCATGATGGATTCCGACGCGATCCGCCAGCGCCCCCTGCACCAGGGGAATGATCGCGCCGCCGACAATCGCCATGACTAGCAGGCCGGAGCCATCGCCGGTCAGCGGCCCCAGCTTTGCAATCCCCAGGGTAAAGATGCTGGGGAACATCACCGAGTTGAAAAGCCCACCACCAGAATAATCGTCCACATGGACATGGCCGAAGGTGAGCATCGAGATGCAAACCAGCAGGCACGCGACCATGGCCGCGATTCCCAGCACCTTGTCCGTGCTGACTTTCTGCAGAATGGCGGACCCGATAAAGCGGCCGACCATCGCGCCGCCCCAGTAGTATGAAACGTAACCTGCGGCCACCACCTCCGCAATGTTCCCAATATTCGCCTGGCTGAATAGTTGATCAGGAAACTTCCAATCGAAACCTCGGCACCCACGTAGACGAAGATTCCGATCGCAGCCAGCACTAGGTGACGATACTTCCACACGCTCTGCTCCGGTCCGAGGGCCCCGTGACGTTCCGCTTCGGGCATCGCCGGCAGCTTGAACAGGGCAATCGCGACTCCCAGAGCCGTGAGCGCAAGCCCAATGATCAGATAAGGCAATTTGACCGACGACGCCTCGTGGATCCGGTAAGCCTGAAGCGTGTCGGCGGACATCTGCCGCACTGTGTCCAGGTTCTGTCGCGTGGCATTCAGGATAAGCACGCCACCAAGGTATGGCGCAATCGTGGTCCCCAGGGAATTGAAAGCCTGCGCCAGGTTCAGCCGGCTGGAGGCAGTTTCCGGAGGCCCGAGCACAGCTACGTAAGGATTGGCCGCCACTTGCAGCGCGGTGATTCCGGCGGCCAGAACCATCAGGGCCCCGAGGAACAGCGGATACGAAGGAACGCTGGCGGCGGGAATGAATAACAACGCTCCCAGTCCCATGGTGAACAGGCCCGCCACCATCGTCTTCTTGTAACCGATCCAATCGATCACTTTGGCGGAAGGAATCGAGAATAGGAAATAGCCGGAAAAGAAAGCAGACTGAATCAGCATGACCCGCGCAAAGTTCAGGTCAAAGATCGCCTTCAGGTGGGGCACCAGGACGTCGTTGAGAACGGTGACGAACCCCCACATGAAGAACAGCGTGGTCACCACGGCCAGTACCACTCTGTTGCTCGAAGCCGGCGAGCCAACCGTACCGGAGCGGGCCTGCATATTAACCATTGCCATCAGCTTTAGTCCTCGCTCTTCGCCGGACACTATTAGAACAGACTGTGGCCCGACCCAGCAGTGCGGCTTGACACGTATTACATCATTGCCACGACACCCTCATGATTTCGGCGTGCCGATGCGAGTCGTTTGACTGGCTACTGCTTGCCAACGGCCGTTACGCTTCACAAACACGTCTGTCCATAAATAATGCCCGCTCATATCTCTGCCTTGGTATTGGCTCTTTTCTGTGACGCCGCCAGTCACAACAACTGCATCGCCAAAGACACGCACCTTCATTGCTTCGAGATTGACGGATTCAGCGGTATTCGCACCAGACCTCGCGTCCGCCATCACTTGCGCCTTTGTGACAGTTTCGCCATCCCCTGTAAACGAAATCCAATCATCAGCGATAATTCGATCAAGAGCTGCCGCGTCCCGCTTGTTCGGGGCTTCTGACCATTCGCGCTCCGTCTGCATCAGAACTTGCTCGACGTTTTTGCCAGAGATGGCGGTTGCGCCTGATTTCTTCTGGGTGCTACTAGGGCACGAGGACACAGAGGCGGTCATGGTTATCAGCACCAGAACACTCATCAATCGTTTCATTGGTGTTTGCATTTTAGTGATTCCTGTTTTCTGTTTTCCCCATCCTTTAGGGGCGGCAACCAAGAATCTGAGGATCGTCCCGAGCAGTCGACAGCGGGGCTCCCAGTGCGGGGAATTGTTGTCGTGGCGATTTTTCGCAACTATCCGCGTGGTTTTCGGCTTGCACACAATGCGGAAATGCGAATCGGATCTGACTACGCCTTCTGCGGCGCACCGGGCCAGAGCCCGCTGCTACAATGCAGCGCATGGCCGTCAACGCGGCGAGGGACATGAGTGGATCCAATCCGTCGACGTTGCACAGAGCAACCCAGCCCGACCTGTTGACCATCGCTGCTATCGCGATCGCTGCCACCGTGATTGCGGATGTCGTTCACGAGGGCCTTGGTCACGGAGGCATGTGTGCGGCCACGGGCGGGCGTCCGCTGGCGCTTTCTACTGTGCACTTTGAGTGTAGCGCGGACACTCGTCTGGTGGCGGCGGGCGGCACACTCGCCAATCTGATCTTCGGAGCGCTGTCTTGGGTTGCCGCGCGCGCAGTCAGGCAGACGGCATCTTGGCGCTACTTCTTCTGGCTGCTGATGGCCTTTAATCTGTTCGAGGCAGGCGGATATTTCCTGTTCTCTGGTATCGGCAACATCGGCGACTGGGCTGTGGTGGTGGCGGGTTGGCAGCCCGCGTGGGTGTGGCGCTTCGCCTTGATTGCGCTGGGAACGGTTACCTACTTCTTTTTGTTTGTGCCTCTGTGCCTGCGCGAGTTGCGGCCGTTTGTGGGAGGAGACGCAGAGATGCGTGTGCGGCGCGCGCGCCAGCTCACGCTCGCGCCTTACCTCACTTCCGGAATCCTCTCCTGCGTTGCGGGCGCGCTCAACCCTGTGGGGCCACTACTTATTCTGGTCTCTGCTGCGGCTGCGTCCTTCGGCGGGAAATCCGGGCTGACGTGGATGTGGTCATTGCTCCACGACCCGCGAATTCCCAACAGCGAACTGCAGATGCCCAAGATCGAACGCAGCCGGGGATGGATAGTCGCCGCTGTGATTCTGGCGATAGTGTTCATCGCCGTACTGGGACCCGGCATAAAGTTTCATTCGGACTAGCGGGTGGTGACACCTGATGGGGAAGCCGGAAAACTGGGCATCCCCCCTTGGCGGTTGCCGGCCCCACAGTGGAACCCAGGGACACCCTTGATCTAGTCCGACGGAGGACGTGCGATCTCAAGTCCCGCCTATCACACATCCGGTCAATGCATTATGAAAGAGCGCCCCGCTTCCGAAGGTCGAAGCTGGAGAAGAAGTAACTGCCGGGGTGTGTCGGTGCGAAAGAACTGCAGGAGCGTCTAGGCAAATCGGCTGGAGAATGGCACTTTGCCTTGGGGGGAAAGATACCCGGTGACGCGAATGACCTTCGCGGCTTCGTTCGCATTCGCAACTTCGGCTTTCTGGCCAACCGTCGGCGCGCTGTCTCATTGCCACTCTGTGCTCAGGTCCTGGACTCGGCACACGAATCGAAGCCTGTCACACCGCCTGCTCCAAGCGCTCTCCCTGCTCTTGCTTTCTGGATCTGCCCCCTCTGCGGGGGACCGATGCGCTTGACCTTCCTTTTAGCGGGAGCGAATCCAGAGGGCTCGCAGTGCCGTGGAGATGACGTTGCGAGAGATGAAGGTAGATAGTGGTCTCCTTCAGATCGTGATTTCCAAGGAGCAACTGAATGGTGCGCAGGTCAGCACCGTTTTCTAGCAACAGTGAGTAGCGAAACAGTGACGCCTATGCCGCATTCGGCATAGCCGGCATACCTTCGCCAGCCGGCTGGTAATGCTGGGGGTTGATCTGCGGACCGTCCAGGAATTGATGGGTCACAAGGCCATGCAGATGACGTGTAGATATGCCCACCTCGCACCGTCCCATCGAATGGCGGCTGTTGAGAGGCTTATTTCGTTGGATTCCGCGGCGATAAGGTAACGGAGGAGGTGTCAGTAAGTGGAAAGACCCGCAAAGGCAACAAGGAGACGTTTCACAGCAAGGCGAGACACCTAGTTCGTTCGATTCGTCTCTTGTATGACCGCCGTTCCAGACTCTGGCACCGTATTCGGATCGTCGGGCTGCTCTAACGGAGCAATCAACTGACACCAGTACCGACACCGAGGCAAAGAGCGGCACCGAGCCTGTGACAGATGTTGTTCCGTAAGCCCTTGTGCACATGCTAGATTGAAGTTAATGGGCGCGTAGCTCAAACGGATAGAGCATCGGATTTCTAATCCGACGGTTGCAGGTTCGATTCCTGCCGCGCCTACCAATCGTTTCTAGAGCTTAGGAGCAGATCCCGCATTCTGCTATTGCAAGTTAACTGCAAGTTCAGCGACCCGCTACGAGCAGTCGCGCCCCAAAACCCACTTGAGCCGCACGCAGTTTGACGCAAAGAGTGGCCTCGCCAGTCTAGGCGTCGCGAGAGCAGGGGTCAATTGGTTGCGGGGGTATGTATACAGCGGGAGTGAAGTGCCACACGCCTCCATCGCGCTCTATTCTGGCAGGCAACGACTTTCGGGAGCAGGAGCCCTGTGCCATTTCCTGAACGAACCTTCAACCACTTACGGACGGATTTCTGTGCGATTTCGGCTCAAGAATAGTTTTTCAACAGCCACGCCTATTTACAACACTTACCGTGC
>CATPBJ010000193.1 GCA_955652395.1 uncultured Terriglobales bacterium
CGGTAGTGCGATATGGTTTGCCCGATCATAAAAGAGATCATCGAGGGTGGTTGGTCATGTTAGGCCGCGGGGCTTCGGCAAGTCAATTTGGCTCAATGTAGGCGCGAGCGTCCCGCTTGTGGGAGAGCCGTCGCTGGCGCCGCAGCACGAGCGGGACGCTCGCGCCTACATTAATTCTCGCGATGCAAATGCACCCGAATCCACTCGGCACTGCCCTTCAAGTGCAACTGTTCAGAATGATTTCCATACCACAACCCTACTCCGCCCACAGCCAGCAGGAATGGGCTGGAGCTACAGCCGTGCGGACAACGTCCACTGAGATTTCTGTAACAGCCACGGCCGCGGCAGGCGCTGATCGCCGTGCCCGGAAGCTGGCCAGCACAAGGAGTGCATTGGTGATCAAAATGACGGCGAAGGCCAATCCCGGGACGAATGCGAGCCCGTCTCCCCGCTCCCCCCGCCACCTCGATGGCCAGGACTACCGTGATCAGTCCTCTAGGCATGATCCAGAAGATCAATTCGCGGCGGTGCGCCGCAATTCCCCGCCACGCCCAGCGGCCGGAATGAATGGCCGAGCAGCACTCCCAACATCATCAGCACCAATACATCCGGGATTCGAGCCAGCCCAAAGGCGCGGTTGGCCAGAAAAGCCACCACCAGCAGACCGCCGACCAATCCCAAAATTAGCGCTGCGGACATTCTTGCTCCATCGTCTTACGCGAACCTGGCTTCAGTTGTGCTCTCGGAAATGAGACCCGGACGAACTCGACCACGACATCTTATCGCGTGCTACTCTCGTCCTCCGGGCGAAAACGCGCAGGAGAGAATTGCATTGGCTTCCGCGGAACAACTTGTCCCCGTCGGCTTCAGCCTCGCGGCAGTGCTGTGCTGGGGAACCAGCGACTTCACCGGCGGCTATGCCTCAAAGCGATCCGACGCCTTCATCATCACCCTGGTGTCGCACGCCGGCGGTTTCGTTCTGATGCTCACACTCGCCCTGCTTACCCATGCTTCTTGTCCTTCGCCTTCGAGCCGAAACTGGGCGCTGCTCGCAGGTGCGCTCGGGGGAACTGCATTAGCGATTTTCTATCGCGCTCTCGCCCGCGGAGACATGGGCATTACCGCGCCGGTGGCGGCCGTCCTCGGAGCCGCCATCCCAGCCGCATTCGCCATGATCACGCAGGGTTTGCCGGGGAAGCTCTCCGTCGTTAGTTTCGTGCTCGCCGGCATCGGTATCTGGCTCATTTCCCGCCCGGACGGCTCGGCCCGTAGCTGCGCGGGCATTTCCATGGCCGCGCTGGCCGGAGTTGGCTTTGCCGGATTCTTCATCTGCATCGATCGTGCCGGCGACAGTTCCGCCCTATGGTCGGCGGTGCATTCGCGTGTCGCGTCCCTGGTGATCGTGGCCGCCATTGTCTTGTTTCGACGGATCCGGTTCCGACTGAGCCCAGATCGTTTGCGGCCTTCCGGCGCAATGCTCGCACTCTTTGCCGGATGTCTCGACGTCACCGGCACCGCGCTCTTCATCCGCGCCGAACAAACCGGCCGCCTGGATACGGCGGTCGTCCTGAGTTCCCTCTATCCCGTCATTACCGTTGTGCTGGCTCGAGTCATTTTGCACGAGCGCTTCACGCGTTGGAAGACGGTAGGCATCTTCGCCGCCCTGTTGGCGGTGCCGCTGATTGCGCTGCAGTAAATAGTTCAGGCTGGGATAGCCGCCCTTCGGATAGCGCCGGCATCTTGCCGGCTGGCTCGGAGGCATCCTGCCTGCCGGGGCGGACAAGATGCCCGCCCGACAGCCGGCGCTACTCCGAAGGGCCGCGCTGTTATAATCAAGAATTGCGCTCATGCCTACGAAGCGTCTGATTCGCTCCACCACAGTTCTTAGCGTCCGCCGCAACGGCACTGTCGTCATGGCCGGAGATGGCCAGGTCACGCTCGGCGAAGGCGTCATCAAGCACTCCGCCAAGAAGATTCGCCGCCTGTATCAGGACAAGATCCTGGCGGGATTTGCCGGCTCGACGGCCGACGCTTTCACCCTCTTCAGCCGCTTTGAATCGAAGCTGGAGCAATATCACGGCAACTTGGGACGCGGCGCCGTCGAGCTCGCCAAAGACTGGCGCACCGACAAATTTCTGCGCCATCTTGAGGCCCTACTCCTGGTCTCCGATAAGGAGCAAACCTTCCTGCTCAGCGGCCAGGGCGACGTGATCGAGCCCGACGGTGGCATTGCCGCCATCGGCAGCGGAGGGCCGTATGCCCAGGCAGCAGCGCAGGCGTTAGCCGAGCACACCCAGCTGACCGCGCGCCAGATCGCCGAAGAAGCAATGAAGATTGCAGGCAAGATGTGCATCTATACTAATGACAAGGTAACGATTGAGGAACTCTAAAAGCGGACGTCAGACGTCAGACCTCGGACGCCAGCAATTTTTCCCCGAGGTCTGACGTCCGAGGTCCGAAGTCCGAATTTATGGCCATCTACTTACCCGCTGCCGCTGAAGAAGAACAGATCGCCCTCGACGAACTCACTCCGCGTGAAATCGTCGCCGAGCTCGACAAGCATGTCGTAGGCCAGAAGGACGCCAAGCGCGCTGTCGCCATCGCTTTGCGCAATCGTATGCGCCGCCAGAAGCTGACACCCGACCTGGCGGAAGAAGTCATCCCCAAAAACATCATTATGATCGGCCCCACCGGCGTGGGCAAAACCGAAATCGCACGCCGCCTGGCCAAGCTCGCCAACTCGCCTTTCCTCAAAGTCGAAGCTTCGAAGTTCACCGAAGTCGGCTACGTGGGACGCGATGTCGAATCTATGATTCGCGACTTGGTCGAGATCGCCATCGAAATGGTGCGCGAAGAAAAGCTCGAAGACGTCTCCGACAAAGCCGAGCTCAATGCCGAAGAGCGCCTGCTGGATATCCTGCTTCCGCCCCCGTCTCCGCGCCCGGCTGAGGGATCCACCGGCGGTTTGATGCTCGAAGGGACGACCGCGTCGTCTTCCAGCAACGAATCGCAAAGCCGCACCCGCGAGAAACTTCGCCAGCAGTTGCGCGAAGGCAAGCTGGATGATCGCACCGTCGAAATCGACGTGCGCGAACGCAATTTCCCTTCCTTTGAGATCATCTCCAATCAAGGTGTCGAAGAGATGGACGTCAACATCAAGGACATGTTGCCTAACCTCTTCGGCCAGCGCACCAAGAAGCGGAAGATGAAGGTCAACGAAGCCTTCGAGTACCTGATCCAGGAAGAAGAGCAGCGCCTGATTGACATGGACCAGGTCACCCGCCTGGCCATCGATCGCGTGGAAGATTCCGGCATCATCTTTCTCGACGAAATCGACAAGATCGCCGGACGCGAGAGCGGACACGGTCCCGACGTTTCCCGCGAGGGCGTGCAGCGCGACATCTTGCCTATCGTCGAAGGCACCACGGTGAACACGCGCTACGGCATGGTGCGTACCGACCACATCCTGTTCATCGCGGCCGGAGCGTTTCACGTTTCGAAGCCCAGCGACCTGATCCCTGAGCTGCAAGGCCGCTTCCCCATCCGGGTCGAACTGCAATCGCTCACCATGGAAGACTTCATCCGCATTCTGACAGAGCCCAAATCTTCACTGGTGAAGCAATACGTAGCCCTGCTCGAAACCGAAGGTGTGAAGCTGGAATTCACTCGCGAGGCCCAGGAAGAAATCGCGCGCTATGCCTTCCGCGTGAACGAAGGCACAGAGAATATCGGCGCCCGCCGCCTGCACACCATCATGGAGCGCGTCCTCGATGAGATCAGCTTCGACGCCCCCGACAAAAAAGGCGAACACATCAAAGTAGACGCTGACTATGTACGCAAGATGCTTGCTGACATCGTAAAAGACCAGGATCTGTCCCGGTACATTCTGTAACTAAAAATTCCCACATTGAAACTTGGCACCGGCCGTGTGGTCGGGGGCGACTCGCCCGCGATTCTCAGAATCGCAACCGGCGTAGAAATCTTTCTGCTAAGCTACTGCTTGCACATCCATGAAATCTATCGACCGCGAGCGCGTCAAGTCCCTCATGCAGCGCGAGCAGGAGCGCTTCGTAACCGAGCGCCCCAAATCCAAGGCACTGTTCGAACGCGCCGGCAAGTCATTGCTCGGGGGCGTGCCCATGAACTGGATGATCAAATGGGCCGGCGCTTTCCCGCCTTTCGTCCGCGAGGCCCAAGGTGCGCACTTCTACGATGTGGACGGGCACCGTTACATCGACTTCTGCCTGGGTGACACCGGCGCCATGACCGGACATTCTCCTTTCGCGACGGTTAAGGGAGTGGAAGACCAGATGAAGCGCGGCATCACCCTGATGCTGCCCACCGAAGACGCGATTTTCGTAGCGGAAGAATTGCAGCAGCGTTTCGGACTGCCCTACTGGCAATTCGCTCTCAGCGCCACCGACGCCAACCGTTTCGCGATACGGTTGGCGCGCCAGATTACAAAGCGCTCCAGGATTCTGGTTTTCAACTGGTGCTATCACGGCACGGTGGACGAAAGTTTCATCACCCTGAAAGACGGTGTCGGGCAAGCGCGTCGGGGGAACATCGGCCCGCCTGTCGATCCCACGGTCACCACGAAGGTCGTCGAGTTCAATGATGTCGCGGCTCTTGAGCAGGCGCTGGAGTCGGCCGACGTAGCCTGCGTGCTGGCCGAGCCGGTCATGACCAACGTGGGGATCGTACACCCCGAACCTGGCTACCATCAGGCGTTGCGGCAGCTTACCGAAAAATTCGGGACTCTGCTTATCATCGACGAGACCCACACCATTTGTGCCGGACCCGGAGGCTACACTCGCGCGGAAAATCTCGATCCCGACTTCTTCATTTTTGGCAAGGCCATCGCCGGCGGAGTTCCAGGCGCGGCTTACGGATTTACGGAAGCGGTGGCGACCTCCATCGCAAAGAACCAGAACCTCGAGGATTGCGACACCGGCGGCATTGGTGGAACGCTGGCGGGCAACGCGCTTTCGCTTGCCGCCATGCGGGCCACGTTGACCAAAGTGCTAACCAAGGACGCATTCGCGCGCATGATACCGCCTGCCGAACGCTGGACTGCCGGAGTGCAAAAGGCGATCGCTGACTTCGGCGTGCCCTGGCACGTCACCCGCCTGGGCTGTCGCGCCGAATATCAGTTTTCTCCCGCTCCTCCCAAAAATGGCGCCCAGGCCCACGACGCGATGGATTTTGAACTGGAGCGCTTCATGCACCTGTACGCCATGAACCGCGGAATCCTGCTGACCCCTTTTCACAACATGGCCCTGATGTCGCCTCAGACCGATCCAGAAGATGTCGATCAGCACACCCGCGTCTTCCGCGAAGCTGTCAAGGAATTGGTGGCATAGCCGCCGACCGAAGTTTTCTCATTCCGAATGCAGCCGGGAAGTCCGCACGCCTTCTGTTACTCTGTTCGTTTCCGCAATGAAGCGATCCGATTGGTGCATTCTGATCTGCGCGGTAGGCAGCGCTGTGCTTGTTTCTTGCGGCGCCGCGGGCGTTCCCATCCCGCCCGCTCTGGAACTGGCTAAGCCGGTCACGGATCTGCGCGCGGCGCGCAAAGGCGACAAGGTTTACCTTGCCTGGACCGTGCCGGCCAAGACCACCGACCGCCAGACCGTGCGTCATCCGGGTGCGACCCGCGTTTGCCGGAGCCTGAAGGTGCCCGTGGCAGATTGCAAGAATCCGGCCGCGGAAATTCCGGCCACCCAATTCCCCTTGCCCGCTTCCCGATCAAACGACAAAGTCGCGCCACCCCCAAAAGTTCAGGCCAACTACACCGATATCCTTTCGCAAGTCCTGCAAGAACAAGATCCCACCGCCGAAATCACATATGCGGTGTCAGTACAGAACGAAAATGGACGCAGCGCCGGACTCTCCAATCAGGTGCAGGTACCGTCCGCACCGACGCTACCTCCGCCGAATCATTTTCATGCAGACCTCAAGAACGACGGTGTGCTCCTTGCCTGGGACTGTCCAATCGCCATCGCCACCTCGTCCTCAATCGCGTACAAACTGCGCATCTATCGCCGCGAACAAGGAAAGCAGGCGGATGCCAAAGTCAGCGACGCGAACTGGACGGACTGTTCACAGACTCAGCCCGCCAGCCCGTTGCCTGAATTTCTTGACCAGACTTTTGAGTGGGAGAAGCATTACGATTACCGCGCCACGGTAGTGACAGTTGTTTTTGAGCCCGGCAAGCCCGAAGTTGAAGTTGAAGGCGATGACACTCCGGCGGTCCCGGTTTTCACCCACGACGTTTTCCCCCCGGCCGTGCCCACCGGCCTGCAGGCAGTTTTCTCCGGTGTAGGTCAAGCGCCCTTCGTCGATCTGGTATGGTCTCCCGACACCGAAGCCGACCTTGCCGGTTACGACATCTTCCGTCACGAGGAAGATGAACCGGCGGTAAAGCTAAACTCCGAACCGGTGAAGACCCCAGCCTTCCGCGACTCGAAAGTGCAACCTGGGAAGAAGTATTTTTACTCGGTATCAGCAGTCGATGAACGCCACAACGAAAGCGCGAGATCAGACGAGACCAGTGAGCAGGTACCATAGAGGCCGTCAGCCTCAGCGTTCGATGACTGCGCCGGGCCGCGAAGTGGCCGAAGAATGCAGCCCGAGGCATAAGCCCGGGCGAGACTCCGCTGCGCGGGAACTTTTACCTGCATCCTGCGATCTATTATGCTTAGGGAGATATGACTTTGTTGGATGCCACGCCTTACGATCCGGCTCCGGCGCGCCGGCGCAGGATCAGGATCCTCGCTGCTGTGATCGTAATCTTTGTTCTGGCGGCCCTGGTGTGGATGAATCGTTACTTGCCGGAAAAGCGGGTGGTGGACAAATTCTTCGCCGCACTGATGAACAAAGACTACGAGACAGCCTATGGGATCTATTACGCCGACCCGCAATGGAAGGAACATCCTACCCAATATTCCAGGTATCCCTTGAACCAGTTCATTCAGGATTGGGGTACCGGCGGACAGTGGGGGATCATCAGGAATTATAAAGTGAATGGCGCCAGCACTTGCTCAAGCGGCGCAAGCGGTGTTGTAGTGGACGTCATCGTCAACGACCGTGCCGAGCACGCTCAATTGTGGGTAGAAAAATCCGACAAGACCTTGAGCCCGCCGCCCTGCGAACTCCTATTTCGTTGACCTGTCTAGACTCGCTCCGCCGTGAGTTGTTCCAGAGTTTTCTGTAAAGAAGCCTCATCGCCCACGTTGAGGCATGCTGTCGAGCGGTCGATCTGGCGCATCAGGCCGCACAATACTTTCCCTGGGCCGACTTCCACAAAGGCCTGGATTCCTTGAGCAATCAGCAGACGCATCGACAGATCCCATTTCACGGCGCCGGTTACCTGCCGAACCAGGGCATCGCGTGCGCGGTCGCCGTCTTCGATCGACGCTGCGTCAACGTTGCATACGATTGGGACTCCGGGTTTTTGAAATCCGAGGGAGTGGAGATCTTTCGCCAGCCTGTCCTGCGCCGGCTTCATCAGCGAACAGTGGAAGGGCGCGCTGACCGACAGCATGATGGCGCGCTTGGCGCCGCGTTCGCTGGCGAGTTTGGTAGCGCGCTCTGCAGCCGCCCTATGGCCGGAGATTACAATCTGTTCCGCTGAATTGATGTTGGCAGGCTCGCAAACTTCGCCCTGGGCAGCATCCGTGCACACCGCTGTGACTCTTTCCAAATCCATCCCCAGAATTGCGGCCATCGCACCGACACCTACCGGGACTGCTTCCTGCATATACTTCCCGCGGTTGCGCACGGTGCGTACTGCATCCGGGAAATCTATGGTACCGGCGGCAACGTGGGCGGAGTATTCGCCCAGACTGTGTCCGGCGACGAAGCTGGGGTTCACTCCCTTCTCGCGCAGAACTCGCCAGGCTGCGACCGACGTGGTCAGGATCGCGGGCTGCGTGATTTCCGTCAAGCGCAGCTTTTCTTCCGGCCCTTCGAAGCATAGTTGTGAAAGCTTGTAGCCGAGAGCATCATCGGCTTCGGCGAAAGTCTCTTGGGCCACTGGATATTTTTCCGCGAGCTCCTTGCCCATTCCCACGGCCTGAGATCCCTGGCCGGGGAAGAGAAAGGCGATAAATTGCAATGAAGTCATGATGTTTCACGTTGTGGCTGGTGTCTCATCTGCCCGGCCGAGCAGCGCTCGGCTACCTGGATCTCGGCAATTCAGGCTCGGAAATCAACCGATGCATACCGGGGCGAGCTTCGCTCGTCCGCCGGAGGACGTCTGGGTCCACGTGGTTCGTTGTAGCTACGTGCTTACTGGCACAGGAGGCCTTAGCCCCGCCACTTCCTTGGCAATCTTGTCGTTGATATTGCGTTCGGCAAATTCGGCGGCCACGCGCAGCGCATTCTTGATCGCGTTCATATTAGACGATCCATGTGTAATGAAACACACTCCCCGCACACCAAGCAAGGGCGCGCCGCCGTATTCCGTATGGTCGAGACGTTTCTTGAAATCAGCGAAGGCGCTGCGCGACAAAAGATATCCCACCTGGCGTGTGATCGTGGCCTTCAAAGTTTCTTTGAGCGTGGCGCGCACCAGATTGGCCACCCCTTCCGAAGTCTTCAACGCCACGTTGCCCACGAAGCCGTCGGCGACGATCACATCCACCTTACCGCTGTAGATGTCGCGCCCCTCCACGTTCCCGATAAAATTCAGCGGTAAATGCTTCAGTAGCTGGAAGGCCTCGCGAGTCAGCTCGTTGCCCTTGCTTTCTTCTTCCCCTATGGAGAGCAAACCGACGCGCGGGCGCCGGGTGCCAAACATGCTGCGGAAGTAGATTTCTCCCATCACTGCGAACTGTTCCAGGTTTTCGGGCTTGCAGTCGACGTTGGCGCCGACATCGAGAAGGATAGCGACTGTGCTCACGGCGGTAGGAAAAACCGCAGCCAGGGCAGGGCGGTCCACTCCCGGAATCCCTCCCAGCACCATTTTTGCCGTAGCCATCGCCGCCCCGGTGTTGCCAGCGGTTACAAAGCCGACGGCGCGACCCTCGCGCACCAGCCTCACACCCACATGAATGGAAGAATCGCGCTTGGAGCGGACGGCCTGGACCGCCTTATCGTCCATGGTGATGACTTCACTGGCGTGGACGACTTCAATAGGGAGGCCGGCGGCTGCAGGATGGCCACCCAACTCGGCCCGCAGCTCAGCTTCGTTCCCGACTAGAAGGACGTGAACGCCGTGGTGCCGGGCCGCCTGAATCGCACCTTCGATCTCAGGTTTCGGCGCCCGGTCCGAGCCCATCGCGTCCAGCGCTATGACGCTTGGCATGGAGAGTTCAGGCTAGCTAGCTTCTTTGACGTCCAGAACTTCGCGGCCCTTGTAGTGTCCGCATTTGGGGCAAGCGCGGTGCGGCATTTTACGCTCGTGGCAGTTGGGGCACTCGGACAGCGAGTGACCTTTGAGTGCGTCATGAGCGCGACGGATGCTGGTGCGCCGTTTAGAGTGTCGCCGTTTTGGATTGGGCATTCGATTCCTCTTTACTTCAATCTTCAGTCCAAAATTTTCTGCAATCTTGAATCTTTTGAATCAGTGATCCAATTTGCCACGAATATCTTTCAACGCCGACCAGCGGGGATCTTCCACCGGTTCAGCGCAAGCGCACTGTTCCGCATTCAGGTTCTTGCCGCAGTGTGGGCAAAGACCCTTGCAGTCGTCGCGGCAAATCACTTTCAGTGGAAGAGCAAGGATGACCTGCTCCTGCAAAACGTCTTCCAGGCGCAACCCTTCGCCCTGATAATAGCTGACCTCGGCCTCGGCGGAGGTGACAGAAAGCTCTTCGCGTCCCGCGTCAGACCCTTGCGGGCGATACAGCAAATCGAACTGGTGCGCCACATCCTGTACCACCGGCTCGAGGCAGCGAGCACAAGCCAACTCAACCCGGGTCTCCAGGTTCCCGTTGAGGCGTATGTCTTTTACTATCTTATGCTTGCCGTGCTGCTCTTCGACCAACTGAACGCGCCCGGCGGTGTGCAGCACTTCCACCTGGCGCAGGTCCTCGCCCAAGTCAAGCACACCCGGGCGAATCTCCTCTTCGAAATCAATGGGATGCAACTCAAGTTCTTGGATTTCGATGAACATCAGGCACCCCCCGCGCTGCTAAATCGTACCGCGAAGACCCGCGGAAGCACGCTCTGAAGAGCAAGTTCTCCAGGAAGTAACTTAAAGAATAAAGGGCGTGAGAAGGGGTGTCAAGGAAAGTAGGGCTCCTATCCCCAGCACAGGCGAGGACGCTTGGGCCAATTTCGGCATGGTTTGTTCTGGTAGCGAACGAGGAAATCCGAGGCTCGCAAGAGAAGGCGAGCGTCCCGGGTAACTAGTACCAAACCTTCCGTTTGTGCGGTGGCGCCGATCAACCGGTCGGCGGGATCGTGCGGATCGTCGTCCGCTGTCGCTGCTACACTATTTCCTCATGCTTCCCGGACATGCCACTGCCGCCGGCACCGCCCGTTATCGCGACCGCTTCCCCAATCTGCGCGACGCCGGCCACTTTCGCCAAGCTGAACATGTCCCGCGCGTGAGCCAGCTTTGGCTTTCCTCCATCGGACTGGGAACGTATCTCGGCGACCCCAGCGATGCCACGGATCAAGCCTACATGGCGGCCATTGAGGCCTGTCTCAAGGGCGGAATCAACGTTCTCGATACCGCCATCAACTACCGTCATCAGCGCTCGGAACGCAATATCGGCACGGTGCTCAAGCGGTTGATCGAGTCCGGGGAACTGCATCGCGATGAAGTTCTGGTTTGCACCAAGGCCGGCTATCTTTCTTTTGACGGCAGTCCGCCCCCGGACCCGCGGGCCTACTTTCATCGCGAGTACGTCGAGACTGGCGTCCTTGATCCCAAGGATCTGGCGGGCGGGATGCACTGCATGTCATCCACATACCTTGAAAGTCAAATGGAGCGCTCACGGCGGAACCTCGGTCTCGAAACCATCGACCTGTTCTACATCCATAACCCGGAATCGCAGTTGGCGGACGTCTCCCGCGAAATTTTCCGCCAGCGCTTGAAAGATGCGTTTGCAGCTCTCGAAAGGCTGGTGAAGGCAGGCAAGCTTCAGTACTACGGAGTTGCGACCTGGAGTGCTTTCCGCGTGGCGGACAGTTCCCGCGACTACATGGATCTTTCTGAGCTGGCAAAAATCGCGCACGAAGTCGCGGGCGAACACCACCGCTTCCGTTTCATCCAGCTCCCCTTCAATCTGGCGATGCCGGAGGCTTATGGGCTGGTCAACCAGCGGATGGGAAAAGACAAGATGTCGCTGCTCTCGACCTCGACCCGTCTGGGAATTGCGGTGATGGGCAGCGCCACGCTCTACCAGGCAAGGCTCACGCAGGGTTTGCCCGATTTCGTCGGCAGTGTTCTGGGAATGAAGACCGATGCAGACAACGCCATTCAATTCTCGCGCTCCGCGCCCGGCCTCACCACTTCCTTAGTCGGGATGGGCCGCAAAGAGCACGTGGCCGCGAATCTGAAGCCAGCCCTGACCAATCCAACTCCTCCACAAGAGTGGAAGAAGCTGTTCACCAGGACAAAAGAATAGGATATTACCGGGTCCGCCAGGTGAGGTCCGAAGTCCGCTACTTCAGATCCTGCAGTTTCTGAGTCGCGAATTGCGCCACTTCGCTGGCGGGATTTTCCTTCTGGATTTGTTCGTAAACGCGTTTAGCTTCGGCCCGCTGCTGGTTGGACGCATACATCTCAGCCAACTCCATCTGCGCCGTCGTCTTGCCTACGCTCCGCGTCGGCTTTGCGATCAGTTGGTTGTAGAGGCCAATCGCGTCCTTAGTGCGGTTGGTGTTGCGGTAAACCGACGCCAGGGCTAGTTTGGCCAACGCAGAGAGGTCCTCGTTGTGGGTCGAAGCTACTGCCATCAAATCTTGCTCGGCAGGGGCATTCTCCCCCAGTTGATAAGAAGTGAGGCCCAGAAAATAGCGGGCAAATTCTGCCGTGCGCGTATGCGGATACTGGTCCACGATTGACTGGAACTGTTTGCGGGCGTCCGTGGTGCGTTCCTTGGCCGAGGTGAAGGTCGGAAGATCAGGCTCGGCGGGAGCGCCGGCAGGTCGCAGTTGAGTGTCCAGCGTGCGCACCGCCTGGTTCAACAGGACGCTGGCTCTCTGGTCCTGCTGGTTCAGGTAGTACCAGCCGCCAAAAGAGGCGGCCAGTACCACGGCCAGAATCAGGCCTCCCATGAGGAGCTTTGACTTGTGCTCCTCCGACCAATGGACGGTGGCCTCGGCGGCGCCAATCGTGGCCCGGCTGAACTTATCTTCCTTAAGTCGATGACGAGTTTCTGCGCGCACAAACGTCCCTTCTGTGAGATTAGCGCTGTGGGATTAACCGTCTTTGAGTCTAACACGATGTTGAAGACCCGGCCTTGCGTCGGATGTTGATGGGCCGCCAGCGGAAAGGCTCCGTCCGGACGGGCTTGGGGAAGGGCACGAGTAAAGAACTCGTGCCCCTCCCATTGCATTCCCGGGCCCGTAGTCTTCGCCTCGGCCCAGGGAAGAAGCCCTGCCTTCCCGCCCACGTGCTTGTGTCGCAACCTTGCCTGAAATGCGAAAGCCGCCGGATCGCTGGCGGCTTTTCGCTGCAGGAATCGCTTCAGACTAGTGCGAAGTCTCCTCCAGAATTCCCTGTTCCAATTTCTCCTGGCATTCGATGCAGTGCCGTGTCCAGGGCACCGCCTCCAGGCGTTTGGCATTGATTTCCTTGCCGCAGGATATACATTCCCCAAAAGCACCCTCGCGCAGCCGTTCCAGTGCGACTTCCACCATCTGTAACAGCTGACGGTCGTTGTTGCTCTGGTGAAAGAGGAATTCCTTGGTATAGGAACTCGCAGCCCGGTCCGCAATGTCCTGGGCCGAATCTTCGTCCACGGTCCGACCATCCTGCTCGGTGCGGGTAACCATGCGGCGCAGTTCTACCTGCCGCGATTCCAATCTCTTTTTGAAGTAGTCCAGCTTCTTCTTGTCCATGGATAATAATTTCGCGGCCCGCAGGCCGCGTCCTTAGCGCGTCATCGGCTATCAGTCAAACGAAAATGATATGCGCTTGATTTGAGATGCGTCAACTGCCCCTGGCGTCTAATCCCGGGCGGGAGCACTTTTTGGCGGGGACGCTACACGCTTGAGGGCTCGCTCCAGAGTCTGGTCCAGCCCAGCCCTGGCTCGCTCGTATTCCTGCTGAGAAATGCTGCCTTGTTGATGCTCCACTTCCAACTGAAACAGCTCTTCCTTGAGCGCTTCAAGCAGCAACCCGGAGCGGCCCGAAGCCGGCTGCCGGGTGGCAAGAGACTCAGGCACCTCCACATCTGATGCACCGAAATCCGGGATGGTCGCAAGCGATCTTTCCGGAGATCTGGAGCGGTTGGTGATGTAGACGGCGCCCGCGGCCAGTATCACGGCAAAGCCTCCGAGGATGTACCAGCGATATTTTTCCAGGGGATCCGGAGCGTCGATTGGCGGACCCAGCCCTCCTCCAGGACGCGAATCGCGTGCGGCGGCAGCTCCGTTATCGGAAGCCGGAGCACCTCCGTTACTCTCGGCCTCGGTCAAAGTCCCTGTGCCCGAAATCTTGAACCCCAGCGACTGGCCCAGTTCAGTGTTTGACGCTACCTGCACCCTGGTGCTCGGCTCCCGGGGGTTTGCCCGCGACTCGAAGCCGCTGCCCGGGCTGGCTGAAAACTGCATGGTTTTGGGTAGCATGACGACAAAGTGCTGGGCTGGGTAGAGAGCCTTGGGATCGATGCTTAACTCGCCGCTGTAGGGGAGTTCGAATCCAATCTGAAACAAAGTCTGGCCGGGGCGCAATGGGAAATTGAAGGCGTAACGGTTCTTTTCTTTCTGTGGAACCGGATCTGTCTTGAGCGGCTGCCCTCCTGCAGTCTCAGCGGAGGAATCCACGATCTGCGCCCCGTCGGGCAGATAGAACTCCAAGTTCTGGTCGCTCATCTGAGTGCGCGGCGGATTGGAAGTGTTGTTGACCGCGAATAGGCGGGTGACCTGAAGCTGGTTCCCCTGTGCCTGAAAACGCATAACGTCAGCGGTCACACCGATCTCGTTGAGCTTTTTGGCGACGTCAAAGACTTGTACTTCGACGGAGTTCGAACCCGGAGGCGCCATGCTGTGGTAGGTCACGCCCTGGTGCACGGCGCGAATCAGGTGGGGGCCGGTGTCGGGGAGATTGAAGCTGAAGTGACCGCTGGCGTCGCTCTTGGTGCGGGCAGCTTCTTCCATCCCCTGGCCCAGTTTGATCAGTATGACGTCATCCCCCGCGGAGGGCTTTCCGGTCGTTCCGTTCTTGAGCGTGCCGCTTAAAGTTTGCGCCGATGCACCGGTGCTTAGCAGGACAACCAGAGCGGCCACGACAACTCTTCCCGAGACCTTCAAACTCTGGCTCCTTTTCTACGATTGCTAAAGACAGCCGCAGCCCCGGCCCGTTCCAGTTGCGCCATCTCTGCCAAGACTCCGGCCGCTTCTTCCTCGAGCGATGACTTCAGCGACTGGTAGTCCTGATCGGGAAGTTTTCCCGCCTGGTGTTCAAAATTCAAATCGCGCAGGTTCTCATAAATGGCTTCCTTGCGTTCCTGCAAATATGCGAGCCGGGTCTTCTCCGGGCCCAGGTGCAGTCTTCCTGGAAGATAGAAGACATAGAACAGAACGCAGAGCATCACCATGGCGCAGGTGAGAGTTGCAACCGTCATATTTGCGTGTCCTTTCTGGCCTGCGTGCGAAAATGTTCAAGCTCGGCGCCGCTTACCGGGAGGACGCCGCCCGGCGCAGCCAGCGCGGGTCTTTTTCTCCACGCCCGCACGATAAAGATGGTGGTCAGCAAACCTAAGACAAGGGCCAGAAACGGCATGATCCATGCCACGCGGTTGAAGCCGGTGCCAGTGGGCGCGGCCAGCACGGTGGGGCCATATTTCTGCACGAAGTCTTGTAATGTCAGATCGTCATTTTCGCCGCGATCGAGGCCAGCCATGAGCTCGCCGCGCATGCGGTCGGAATAGGTGCAGCCCACGTGGTTACATTCCAGCAGAATCTGGTTGCAACTACAGACGCACATCAACCGATGACCCAGACGGTTGAAGCGCGCCCCCTCGTCACTGGCGCCGAGGAAGGCAAACACCGTCAGGCAGAGCAGTGCGACGTGCAGGCTGCGTCGGAACGTTGCGTTTGTATCCGTCATCTTCATTGGGACCGCTTGCGCCGATGGTGCCTATGTGCCTTGGTGACCAGAAAAACTAAGTGGCATTAGTCTCCAGCTCCAACCGGTGCAGCCTGGATCCGGGCCGGAGCCGTGACTCGAACCGGCGCCGCGTTCGGGATCAGGGCCAGCACCGTTCCGCCGATCATGATCAATACTCCCACCCAGATCCACATGACCAGCGGATTCAGGTGGGCCTTGATGATGGGGCGTCCGGTTGCCTCATTGACCCCTTCATAAGTCAGGTAAAGGTCTTCTTTGTAGCTAGATCGAATTCTGGGCAGGGTCTGCGGCTGCTGGCTGGCTTTATAAAAGCGCCGCTCAGGATACATGGTCTCGATCTTGCGATCGCCCCTGAAGACGCTGATGATGGCCCATTCATTGCTGTAATTCGGATTGTCATCCTGGGTGTAAGACTCGCAGACCAGGGTGTAAGGGCCGATGGTCATCTTGTCACCAAAGCCCATTTCCTTTTCTTTGTCCTGATTGAAAGGAGTGCCGAGGATTCCGATGATCACCACAGCCACGCCGAAATGCACGATGTAGCCGCCGTAGCGGCGGGTGTTGCGATGGAACAAGTGCACCATCGAGGCCAGCAGGTTTTGCCCGGTGTGGCGCGCGATCACGCGCCCGCCGCGAATAAATTCCGAAGTGACCGTCAGTCCCACCAAGGCCGCCAGCATCGCGGCCATGAGCGCGTAGAAATAGGAAATATCCTTCCAGGGCCGAACTCCAAATACCATCATCAGAATCCCGACCGCAATCGCTCCCAGTGCGGGCCACATGAAGTTGCGCTTCAAACTCTCCACCGAAGTCTTGCGCCACGCCAGCAGCGGGCCCACCGCAGTCAGCAGTAGCAATAGCAGCGCAACTGGAATCGCCACGTTGTTGTAGAACGGCGGTCCCACCGTGACTTTGTTCCCCTGCACGTATTCCGAGATCAGCGGGAACCACGTGCCCCAGAGCACGGTAAAGCAAGCCAGCAGCAACAGCAGGTTATTAAACAGAAAGCTCGACTCGCGTGAAATCAGTGATTCCAGTTTGTGCTCGCTGCGCAGGTGCGACTTGTTCTTAAAAAAGAAAAAGGTAAAAGTGACGAGAGTGAGAACCAGAAACCACTTGAACCATCCGCCGATCGAAGATTGCGCGAAAGCATGCACCGAGCTGATGATTCCGCTGCGGGTCAGGAACGTTCCTAAAATCGCCAGCCAGAACGTGGCGAAAATCAGCCACATGTTCCACATCTTCAGCATGCCGCGCTTTTCCTGCATCATCACGGAATGGAGAAATGCAGTGCCGGTCAGCCAGGGCATCAACGAAGCGTTTTCGACTGGGTCCCATCCCCAATACCCGCCCCAACCTAAAACTGAATACGCCCAGTGCGCGCCGAGAAACACTCCGCAGGTCAGGAAAGCCCAAGTCACCATGGTCCAGCGGCGGGTGATGTGGATCCATTTTTCTCCGGGATAGCGCATGATCAGCGCGCCGAGCGCAAATGCAAAGGGTACGGTGAAGCCCACATATCCCAGATAAAGCATGGGAGGATGGATCACCATTTCGGGATATTGCAGCAGCGGGTTCAGTCCTGCGCCATCCGCGGGCAATTCACCCTGCATGAGGGCAAAAGGATGGGCAGCGAAGTTAAGCAGCAGCAGGAAGAAAATCTGCACGGCGGCAATAATGGCGGACGCATAGGCGAAAAGCCGTGCGTCGGTTTTGTGCCGCAGCCGCAGTACTAGTCCGTAAGCTGATAACAATAAAGACCAGAACGGCAGCGAACCTTCCTGCCCCGACCACAGCGTAGCGAACTTGTAGGGCGCCGGCAGATCGCGATTGCTGTGATGAAAAATGTAGGCAATGGAGAAGTTATCCTGGAAGGCAGAAATGACCAGGATGAAGGCGGCAAGAAATACAACAGCAAATGTGGCGATGCCCGCCCGCCTCGCGGTTTCGCCCAGCCGTTCCGACCCCGGGCCCGGCCGAGCCAAAGCCAAGATCCCGGCGAGGAACGAGTAAGTGCTCAGTGCCAGCGCGAGCAAAAGCGCGAAACTGCCAATTTGCGACATGGGGAGGCCCGAACCGGTATTTTTTCAGAAACAGCGGGCTGAGGCAACCCACGAATGAAGCGGAAGCTAAATCACAAGGCCCGGGTAACGCACAGAGGTTACTCCGCTCCTGAGGTTTGAACGAAATCAAACTGCAAGACAACTTCTCAGCCTTGCCTCCCCAGGCGGCGCAAGGCGGAGCAAACCTCCAACGAGGGCCTGGAACCTAAGCGCTCTGCTGCTGGTCGTGACGAGCCAGCACTTCCTGCTCAGCCACCAGCCAATCCTCGTTTTCGTGGCCTGGAGTGTATCCCCGTTGCTCATACAGTTCGTACGCGCGACGGCGGATTTCTACTTCCAGGTCTGTCGGCGGCGAGTTCTTCTTGGGTTCACTCGGATTGATGGCAGGCATGGTTGCAATCTGCTTCCTGCGGGTGTTGCCATTACCAGGGGTTTTTACGCGAGCCATGATCGGATACTCCTTACATACCAGGGTTCAGCCATGAACCGAATGGATGAATGCGCCACATACACGTCGGACTCCACTGGGAGGGGTCCTACATAAATTGTGGCGGATGAACATGTAAATCATAAACCGGATGGCTGTGGATGGGCGAGAGGAAGCAAGAAAATATTGATTTACAAGAAACAATTTTGGTAATCGCTTACATGAGGCTAGTAAAAATCGTGCGAACTAGTCTCAGCCCGGGTAATTGATAACGACATTACCCGCTGCGCCTTCACTGAGATAACGTTATCTTGATTCTGCAGGATCCCTTCCACCATTAGAAATTGCTCGGAAGTCACCAGCAGACGGTTTTTCTGAAAAAGGTCTGGCATGATGATGGCATTGGCGACTCCGGTCTCGTCCTCCAGGCTGAGAAAGACAAAACCCTTGGCGGTGCCGGGGCGCTGGCGGGCGATGACGCATCCCCCGATTCGCAGATACTTGCCGTTAGGAATGCCGGCGAGGTCGCTGGCTTTGCGAACTCCGATCGCATCCATGCGCTCGCGGTGATAAGCCATGGGGTGCGGGCCTACGGTCATGCCGGTGCCGCGGAAATCGGCCACCAATCGCTCTTCAGGATTCATGGGGCGCAGCGGAGATTTGGCATCCGGCTCAGGAAGTTCGTCGAGCAGCGGCCCGGAGTAACGGACCGAGCGCTCGATCTGCCAGAGGGCGTCGCGACGATGGAGTTTCCCGCTTCCAGTTTCTGGTTTCCAGTGACCGGGACTGGAAACTGGAAACTGGAAACTAGAAACTGAATTGAGCGCTCCGATTTCTGCCAGTGTATTCAATTCATCCTTGCGTAGTTCGGGAACGCGATGAATGAGATCGTGAATAGAAGCGAACGGCGCGAGGTTGCGCTGACGAACCAGCGCCTGGGCAACTCCTTCCCGCATGCCGCGCACATAGCGAAGGCCAAGGCGTAGCGCCGGCGTCCCTTCGACTCCGCTCAGGGCAGGCCCGCCGGCTGTCCGGTGGGCGTCTCGCCCACCGTCCGTGAGTGACAAATTCTTTCGCCCCTCCGGGCCTTCATCTTCCTTTATTCTTTCTCCACGGCTTACGCCGTGGGCTACATTCTTTTGCCGCTCCGCGGCTGGAGCGTCATCATTTTCGTGGCGAACGACTTTCTGGCCAACGACCAACGACGAATGACCAACGACTGTCCCCACGACCGTACACTCCCACTCTGACTTCATCACATCAATAGGAAATATCTTCAGCCCGTGCCGCTGCGCATCTTTCACAATCGTGGCCGGACGGTAAAAGCCCATCGGCTGGTTATTGAGCAGGGCGGCGGTGAATGCGGCGAGGTAATGACATTTCAGATAGGCGCTGGCGTATGCAATCAGCGCGAAGCTGGCAGCGTGGGACTCCGGAAATCCGTACAGCGCGAAAGAAGTAATCGAAAGTACGATCTGCTCCTGAGCCTCGCGTGAAATGCCGTTGCGCTCCATGCCGGCGCGAAGCTTGGCCTCAATTTCCTTCATGCGCTTTTCCGAGCGTTTGAATCCCATCGCCCGGCGCAAATCTTCAGCCTCGCCGCCGCTCAATCCGGCAACCACCATCGCCATGCGCAGTAACTGTTCCTGAAAAAGCGGGACGCCCAAAGTGCGCTTCAGCACCGGCTCCAGCGATGGGTGCGGATAGGTGACGACTTCACGTCCCTGGCGGCGCTGCAAAAACGGATTCACCATCTGCCCCACAATCGGCCCGGGGCGAATGATGGCGACCTGCACCACGATGTCATAGAAACGTTTCGGACGCAGTCGTGGCAGGCACGACATCTGAGCGCGGCTTTCGACCTGGAACATGCCGATGGTGTCGGCCTTTTGCAGCGTCGAGTAAACCGTGGGGTCGTCCGCCGGCAGGTGGGCGAGGTCCACTTCTTCGCCATAATGATTGCGGATAAGCGTGATGGAATCTTCCAGCACGGCCATCATGCCCAGGCCCAGCAGGTCCACTTTGATAATGCCGAGATCAGCGCAGTCTTCCTTGTCCCACTGCACGACCACGCGGCCCGGCATGGACGCAGGTTCGAGCGGGACCACGGAATCAAGTTGTCCCTGGCAGATGACCATGCCGCCGGAATGCTGGCCCAGATGGCGCGGCAAATCCTGTACCGCTTCGCACAACTCAAAATATTTGCGCAGGCGAGGATGGCTCAGGTCCAATCCAGCGTCGTGGAAACGATGGTCGAGCGTGTCATGAGCATCGCGATATTCCCAGGTAGAGACTGCGGTGGAAACTTTGTCCAAAGTTTCGGGATCGAGGCCCAAAGCCTTGCCCATCTCGCGCGACGCCATGCGACTGCGATAGGTGATGACGTTGGCGGTCATGGCGGCGCCACGCTCTCCGTAGCGTTTGTACAAATATTGAATGACGCACTCGCGCTGCTCGCCACTGGGCAGATCAAGATCAATGTCAGGCCACTCGCCGCGCTCCTCCGACAGAAAGCGCTCGAAAAGCAACTCCATGCCGATGGGATCGACCGCCGTGATGCCGAGCGAATAGCAGACAGCGCTGTTGGCGGCCGAACCACGCCCCTGGACCAGAATGTTTTGCTCGCGGCAAAAGCGGACCAGGTCCCACACAATAAGAAAATAGCCGGCCAGCTTGAGTTTTTCGATCAGCGCCAGTTCGCGCTCGATCTGGCGCTGGGCGCGGCTTTTGAGGTCGGCACCGGACCGGCCATAGCGCTGCTGAAAGCCTTCCCGGGTGCGCTCCCGCAGGAAAGACATCATGGTCGCGCCTTCCGGCACGGGATACTTAGGAAATTCATATCCCAGAGCTTCGAGCGTGAATTCGAGCCGGGACGACAGTTCCACCGTGTTGGCCAGAGCTTCGGGCAAGTCGGCAAAGAGTGGTTGCATCTGCTGTGGCGATTTCAAGTGACGCTCGGAGTTGCGTGCCAGCAGACGCCC
Organism: uncultured Terriglobales bacterium; assembly: GCA_955652395.1. Taxonomy (GTDB): domain Bacteria; phylum Acidobacteriota; class Terriglobia; order Terriglobales; family Acidobacteriaceae; genus JAIQFF01. The sequence continues at coordinate 20,725 of CATPBJ010000193.1, forward strand.
GGCCGTCGCCAGCGTGACATGATTGCGAATCGCGGTGAAGACGTCGCAGAGTTCACGTTCCCGCGGAGTCGCATAGCAGACACCATTGGTAGCTAACAGCGGAAGCTGCAGCGAGCGGGCAATATCGATGGTGGCGCGATTGCGAGCTTCCTGCTGGCGATGAAAATGGCGCTGCAATTCCACATAGACATTGCCCTGGCCAAAAATGCCGGTCAGGCATTCCACCGAGCGGCGCGCCTCTTCCATGCCGTCCCGGGCCAGCGCGGTCGCCAGTGGACCGTCATCGCCGCCGGTCAGGCAGATGAGCCCGGCAGCATGTTCCTGCAGTTCTTCTTTGCGGACAGCACCCTCGCCTTTCTGTGCCCGCAGCTTCATTTTTGTGATCAGGCGGCAGAGGTTCTGGTAGCCGGCGCGAGAAGAGACAAGGAGGGGAAGGCGGAAGAAATTGCAGATTTCAGATTTTAGATTGCAGATTGGTCGAGGCGGTTCGGGGTTCCAATCTTCAATCTGAAATCTGAAATCTGGAATTTCGCAAGTCACCTCCGCCCCCAAATGCGCCTTGACTCCCGCCTTCTTTGCTGCCATGTAAAAACGAGGCGCGCCATAGACGCCGTCGCGATCGAGCAGCGCCATGGCCGGCATGTTCAGGTGCGCGCATGTGGCGATCAGATCTTCGGGCAGAGAGGCGCCTTCGAGAAAGCTGAAAGCCGAGCGGGAATGCAGTTCGATGAACATCGCCCCTGGCTGGAGGGAGGATAGTTTCGCTATTTATTCGCCATAAGATTCTGGGGTGAAACGGCCAAATTGTCAAGATAGGTAGCTTATCGAGCTTATCGAGAGGACTCTGGATTGCGGATTTTCAGATGGGTTAGCGAAAACTTCCCGGGATATCCCAGAACGACCGGTCCAAACCAAGTTCGTCGAATATCCTGGCGGCCTGATCCGGCGTCTTGCGCCGCCATTCAGGCGAGAGGTAGTCACCGAACCAGCGTTCGGCTAGGCCAACTCCTGTTTTGATATCAAGGATGGAACCGGTTGGATGTCCATGGCGGGTACACCAGGCGTCGATCTTTGTCTGGGGGGAGAAGAGCAGGATGTTTCCGCAAGGACAATAAGGATTGTCCCACCATCGAACTGGCGGGTACGGGAAATGCATAACCAAATCCGGGCGTGTTGCCTTGCCGCTCCTGACCTCAAATTGCAGCGACTGTCCCTCTCCGCCGTCTGAGGTCAATATGTTCACATCTTCATGAAGGGCGGCTCCGATTCCAAGCGCGCACCAGGCGCAGTTCGCCCACCACCCGCCTCGACTGCTCATGACCCAGAATTGCGTCGGGACCAGGGCGAACGGGTGCAAGCTCCACACCTGCAGCGAGTTCGGCACGAGAACCACTCCATGCATTTCGCTGAGCTGGCTCAGAGCATGTTCTGTTTCTTGGGGAGAGAGTTTAGCCAACGAGGCGAGGGTTGTTGGGTCTGGGGCGTGGCCGGTTTCAACCACATGCCGCATGAGCACATGGTGCAAATGTTCCGGAAGGCTGGGGTTCACCATGATTTCTTCTAGGCTTTGACCTGGAAGGTAGCGCCGCCGGCAAGATGCGGCGCTACTGGGAGCGACCGAATCTACGCCGGCACTTTGGCGCGCTTGCTGGTTTGCTTCACCGTGACCGGATCGAGGAAGGTCATCATGGCCCGCAACTCCTCGCCTACCTTTTCGATCTGCTGCTGCTGTTCTTTCTCGCGGGTGGATTCGAACCATTGGCGGCCCGTCTCGTTTTCCCTAATCCATTTTTTGGCGAAGGATCCATCCTTGATTTCGCGTAGTAACTGCCGCATGGTCTCGCGGGTTTGCTCAGTGACGATGCGCGGTCCGGCGGTGTAATCGCCGTATTCGGCAGTGTCGCTGACCGAGTAGCGCATGTAGTTGAGACCGCCACGATAGATCAGGTCCACGATGAGCTTCAATTCGTGCAAGCATTCGAAGTAGGCGATCTCGGGCTGGTAGCCGGATTCGACCAGCGTTTCAAATCCCGCTTTAAGCAAGGCACTTACTCCGCCACACAGCACCGTCTGTTCACCGAAGAGGTCGGTCTCGGTTTCCTCGGCGAATGTGGTTTCGATGACACCGGCGCGAGTGGCCCCGAGGGCCTTGCCATAGGAGAGTGCGAGTTGTTTTGCTTTTCCCGTGGCGTCCTGGTGGATGGCTAAAAGCGCCGGTGTGCCGCCGCCTTCCACGAACACTTCGCGCACGCGATGTCCGGGCGCCTTGGGAGCAATCATCGAAACGTCGACGTTAGCCGGAGGGGTGATGGTCCCGAAACGGATGTTGAAGCCGTGGGCGAACATCAGGGTTTTTCCGGCAGTCAGATGGGGAGCGATTTCCCTTTTGTAGACTTCGTGCGCAACCGTGTCCGGCACCAGGACCATGATGACGTCAGCCCAGGCCGAAACCTCGGCGACCGTGCCGACGGTCAGGCCGCTGGCTTTGGCTTTGGCGCGCGATTCGCTGCTGGCCGGCAATCCGACTCGTACGTCCACGCCGCTGTCCTTTAGGTTGAGGGCGTGGGCGTGACCCTGGGAGCCGTAGCCGATGATGGCGACCTTCTTCGCCCGGATCAATGCCACATCGGCGGCATTCTCGTGATACATCTTCGACATTGTTGTTCCTTTCGACGGATAACGAGCGGTTTGACTTGTACGGAACTTTGTTTTGAACCGACCTTGGTTAGACCGAATATGACACGCCTTCATCCGCGGCAACCTGAGGTGTCTTGGTCTGGTTGGGGTTGGCCGAAGGCGAAGTCGTGCCGCGTCGCATAGCGACGATACCGGTGCGCACCATCTCCACCACACCGTAAGGACGCAGCACTTCCAGCAGGCCGTCGATCTTGTCTTCGCCGCCGGTGATTTCGATGGTGAGTGATTCGGGCGCGACATCCACCACGCGGGCGCGGAATACGCTGGCTAGTTCGAGCACGTGCGAGCGGGCCTCATGGGTCGCGGCCACCTTAATCATCGCCAGGTCGCGGGCAATCGCCGGCTCGTGGGTGATGTTTTCGACCAGAAGCACGTTCACCAAATTATAGAGATTGGCCTCGATGCGTTTGGCCTGGTCCGGATTCGTGTCGACCGTGATGGTCATGCGCGAAACCTCAGGCTTCTCCGTGCGACCAACCGTCAGCGAGTCGATGTTGAAGGCGCGGCGGCGGAACAGCGATGCCACACGCGTCAGCACGCCCGGTTTATTTTCCACGTACACCACAAATATGTTCAGCATTTTGGCCTTATTCGTCCGCGGCAGTTTCGACAATGGGACTGGGCCGCCGGATCATGTCATTCAAAGACGCACCGGCTGCGACCATCGGGTAGACGGTGTCTTCCTGCTCCACTTTGAAGTCGAGCAGCACCGCCCCGTCGTGATCGCGCGCCGCCCGCACGGACGGCAGCACCTGTGAGCGCTCCGTCACCGCCATGCTGCGGATACCGTAAGCCTCCGCCAGTTTCACAAAATTTGGATTCAGCAGCGGTGTGGCTTCGTAGTTGCGCTCATAGAAAAATTCCTGCCACTGGCGCACCATCCCCAGGAAGCCATTGTTGATGATCGCAATGTTGATCTTCAGCTTCTCCTGCACGATGGTCGCGAGTTCGGACATGGTCATCTGGAAGCCGCCGTCGCCGACGATCACCCAGACCTCCGCCTCCGGCCGCGCTACCTTAGCACCGATGGCCGCGGGCAGCGCAAAGCCCATGGTTCCCAGCCCCCCCGATGTAATCAGTGAGCGCGCCTTTTCGTGTTTGAAGTATTGCGCCTCCCACATCTGATGCTGGCCGACGTCGGTCACGACAACAGTATTGCTACCGCGGGTTTCGCGCCACAGATCGTTGATGACGTGCGCCGCGTAGAGATGTCCGTTGTCGGGAAGTTTCTGAACGTCCCGCACCGCGGAATCGCCTTTTAACTTGTCGATGGAATCCAGCCATTCGGTGTGGTCGACCGACTCGACGCGAGGCAGCAACTCCTTGAGGACCTCGCGCAGATCGCCGACGAGCGCGACATCCACTTTGACATTTTTGTTGATTTCAGCAGGATCGATTTCGATGTGGATCTTTTTGGCATCCTGCGCGTAGGTCTTGAGATTGCCCGTGACCCGGTCGTCGAAGCGCATGCCGAGAGCCAGCAATAGGTCCGCTTCCTGGATGGCGTGATTTACCCAGGCTTCGCCATGCATGCCCATCATTCCGAGATTCAAAGGATGAGAAGCAGGAAACGCTCCCAACCCGAGCAGAGTCAGGGCCACAGGAATGCCGGCCTTCTCCGCCAGGGTCAGAACTTCCGCCATGGCGCCGGAGACGATAATGCCGTGTCCAGCCAGGATGAGAGGCCGCTTGGCCTTGTGGATCAACTCCAGCGCCTGTGCGTACTCCGTCTCCTCGGGAGAAAGATCAGGACGATAACCCGGTAACTGCGGCCGCGCAGCTTCCCAATTGAATTCGCAGGAAGACTGTTGCGCGTCCTTGGTTATATCCACCAGCACCGGACCCGGGCGTCCAGAGCGAGCCACGTAAAACGCTTCTCGCAACACACGAGCCAGTTGATCGGCGTGGGTGACGAGGTAATTGTGCTTGGTGATGGGCAGCGTGATACCGGTAATGTCGGTTTCCTGAAAGGCGTCGGAGCCGATCAGCTTGCTCCCCACTTGTCCCGTAATGCAAACAATGGGAGAGGAATCCAGCATCGCGGTGGCGATACCGGTCACCATATTAGTCGCACCCGGCCCTGAAGTCGCGACCGCAACCCCAACCTCGCCACTGGCCCGGGCGTACCCGTCCGCCATGTGGGTGGCGCCCTGCTCGTGGCGCACCAGGATGTGATGGATATCGCTATGCTTCAACGCATCATACGCCGGCAGAATTGCGCCTCCCGGGTAGCCGAAGACATGCTTCACGCCCTCGCGCTCCAGACATTCCCACAGAATTTGTGCTCCCGTTTTTGTCATGAACCCAGTCCTCGCGCTGTTTGTTGCCGCTGCAATCATACTCCCCAGAGATAGTCTTCCTGCTCGCCCTCGCGCTCGTTCGAGTGCGCCGCGTGGGCGGCGTGCGCCTTTTCTTTCACACCTACCGGATCGAGATGTGCCGGCTGAACATCTTCTTTACTCACCGGGGCCATCCACGTGGACGCCGTCTTGCCGGCGCTATCCGGAAGGGTGGTAGTGCGGCTGGGCACATCGCGCACCAGATCGAGCAAGTGCCCATCCTCGATCGTCTTGATCTGGTCGGCCAGGGCCACAAAGCGACGGTATACATCGTCGAGTTGTGCCCGGTCGAAGGTGAAGCCCAGCTTCTCGTAGCGTACCCGCAGAGCATTCCGGCCCGAGTGCTTGCCCAGCACCAGGGAATTGTGGGGAGCGCCAACCGACTGAGGCGCTATGATCTCATAGGTCGATGGATCCTTGATCATTCCGTCCTGGTGGATGCCGGCTTCGTGCGCAAATGCGTTCCGCCCCACGATGGCCTTGTGCGGCTGCACGTAAACGCCGGTGATTTCAGACAGGAGCTGGCTGGACGGAAATAGCTGCTCGGCCACGACCGCGGTGTGATACGGATAGTGCTCCGCCCGGACCCGCATCACCATGATCAGCTCTTCCAATGACGTGTTGCCGGCCCGCTCGCCGATACCATTCACGGTACATTCCACCTGGCGCGCGCCCGCGCCTATGGCTGCCAGAGAGTTTGCCACCGACAATCCCAGGTCATCGTGGCAGTGAACCGAAATGGTCACGCCGTCGATGGCTCGCACCCGGCGGCGCAGAGTCTGCATTAGCTCACCGAATTCATGGGGCACACTGAAGCCGACCGTGTCCGGAATGTTGAGGGTGGTCGCGCCTGCCTCAATCACGGCCTCCAGCACCTCGCAGAGGAAGCTGATGTCCGTGCGGCTGGCGTCTTCGGCGGAGAACTGGACATCTTTACAAAAGGAACGTGCCAGCTTGACGCCGTCGCGGGCCTGCTCCAGGCATTGCCGCCGCGAGATCTTCAGTTTGTGCTGCAAGTGGATATCAGAAGTGGCAAGAAACGTATGAATACGCGGACGGGCGGCGCCTTCGAGGGCGCGCCAGGCTCGTTCGATGTCGCCTGGACAACTGCGCGCCAGCGCGGCGACCACGGGACGGCGAAGCTCGCGTGCCAGCACGCGCACCGCCTCAAAGTCCCCTTCCGATGCGATAGGAAATCCCGCCTCGATGATGTCTACACCCAGGCGATCCAACTGGTGCGCCATGCGCACCTTCTCGGCCACGTTCATGCTGCAGCCCGGAGACTGTTCTCCGTCGCGCAATGTGGTATCGAATATGGTTACGTGCTCTGCTTGAGCCAAGTCTTTCCTCCCCGACCCCGAGGGCCGTGCTTGAACTGCAGAAACTAAAAAAGCCATCATCCGATGCGGTGGATGATGGCTTTTGCTGATCTCGATATCGCTAAATCATCCGCCGCTGTTTTGAGGTGCAAGCACCAGGCCAGGAATGGCCACGCTAAGGGCGAGAAGAACCAGTCGCACCTCCCGCGCTGCACGGCTAGCGACAATGGCTACACGGTCCATAGAAAGTCAGCCTGATTCGTATATAGACAGGCTACCGGCGTCCCTCGCCGCTGTCAATCCAAATTGCCGCTTTAGCCCATCACTTTTTTCGATAGATCGCCGCCGCGTAGATGCTCTTCAAAGGCTAGGCGTAGCATGTCGCTCAGTTGATCTGGTTTGCTGCTCTGGACTTTGACGAGGATTCCTTCGTGGCAAACCGAGCATTCACCCGAAGCGGCCAAGCCCACCCGCAGTTTCGCTATTAATTCCGCCTGTTCAGCCATGCCTCATGCTGGCACAAGGCTGCACGCCGGATATGAGCTTTGAAGGTACCCTGAGACCGGCGTCAGACCTCAGGCGTCAACCCTCCGCTTAAAATCCGCAGAAGCTGGGCAGCCTGGTGTGAGGCCGAGGTCTGAGGTCCGACGCCTGACGTCCGCTTAAAGGTAACGAGACCGTGCCAGGTCCTTCCGTAATCTGCTAATTGGGATGGACAAGGAGGATACTCGTCCTGTGAACGCCCTCCCCCAATCTAACGATCGTCGGGCTCCGCGATTGAATTTGTCCGACATCACTCCCGCAGTTCTCCGATTTGAAGATGGCCATCGTACCCAGGGGCAGCTGGAAGTCATCTCGCTCACCGGGGGCATTGTGAGCCTGCCCAAACCGGTGGTTCGGGACTCGCGCGTAAAGCTGATGTTCGTGACTCCGACCGGGCCAGTGCTGGGCACCGCGGAAATGCTCAAGCCAGTTTCCTGGACCCAGCAACCCTTTCGCTTCGTTGGACTCGAAAAGGACGACCAGCGGCGCCTGCAGGAGTCAATCCAGTCATCGTTTGGTCAAGTCAGCAAGGATCAGGAATGGATCGACAAGTATAGAGCTACCCTGGACCAGCGACGTCCTCCGCGCCAGCGTCTTTTCAGCTCACGCCTGGCGGCCTATACCTTGGCGATTCTGTCTTTGGGGAGTGCGATCTACCTCTTCAGTATCTTCAACACCTTCAATATTCATCTGCACTAGATTCATCTGCAGCAGCGCGGCGCGCCCACCAATCGAATTCAGTGCACGTTGAACGATTGCACCGCGGCGTTCTCGTCTTCAAAAATCTGAAACAGATTCAGAACGCCAATCAGCTTCAGAGTTTGCATCACGAACTTGGAGGGCGTCACCAGCTTAACGCCACCACCGCGCTGCTTTGCCGAGGCCATCGCTTTGACCAGGATCCCGATGCCGCTGGAATCGATCATCGGCACTTCCGCAAAGTTGATGACCAGGCGCGTGTCCCCGGCAGCCATGGCGTCGTCGACGGTCTGACGAAAGCTGTCTACTCCGGGGCCCAGACGCAAAGCACCGCGAATCTGTAGGACCTGAACTTCTGAAAGTCTGCGGACGTTGATTTCCATGGTGTTCCTCGAGGGCCAATCCGTGGCCAGCGCGCCAGCCACCCGCGAACACTGACAGGTGGAAGGCAATTTGTTATATTGCCCGCTCAACTTACGGGAGCGGCCGCGAATTTGCAAGTGCGCCGGACGGCGACAAGGTAGCCTGGGTCCAAGATCTGGACAGCGGGCGCAAGGTCTCAACCTGGCTGGTCGGAGAAAACGGGGAGGCAGGCACAACCGCCCTGCCTCCCACGGGAGAACTTCGTGACTGGTTACATGCCGCTGTTAGCGTTTTCCTGGGCTGGGTGCAGCACACGGAAGGTGTGGCCGCCGTCTGACCAGACCAGTACCAGCGCGTCGTGCCCCTCGGGCACGCTGCTCAGGGCCTTTTGAACATCGGCCGCGTTCTGCACCGGCTTGCGATCCACTTCGACGATCACATCGCCAGATTGCAATCCCGCGTTGTCGGCCGGGCTGCCCGGCTGCACTTGCTGGATCACGGCTCCGTGGAGATCGCTCGGTGCCTGCAGTTGTTCGCGAATTTCCGGAGTCATATCAGACAGACCAACTCCCCAGCGCGGTTTGCCTTGGCTGACCTCAGAGGTCTCTTTGCCGGATTTATCCCGGCTGCCCATGGCTTCCAGGGTGACTGGAACTGTGACGCTCTTGCCATCGCGCATCACTTGCAGATGGATCGTCGTCCCCGGATTCTTCTGTCCGACTACAACCTGCAGCTCACCCGCATCGCTCACTTCTTTTCCGTCGATCTGGGTGATCACATCGCCGACTTTCAGGCCCGCCTTGGCTCCCGGCGCGTCAGACTCGACCTGGGTTACAACCGCGCCCACGGCGCTGTCCATGTGGAAGAACTTCGAATTGTCGGGAGTGACGTCGGAAATTCCGATTCCCATGTAACCGTGCGTCACCTTGCCAAACTGGACCAGCTTTTCCACGGTGGGACGCACGATCTGGGTCGGGATGGCGAAGCCCATGCCCGAGAACGAACCCGAGGGCGAGATCAGGAACGTGTTGATCCCGATCACTTCACCGCGCACATTCACCAGCGGCCCGCCAGAGTTCCCCTGATTGATCGCCGCATCCGTCTGAATGAACTGGCCTGGCTTACGGGCATCGTCCGAGGATGGATTGGGACGGTTCAACGCGCTGACGATCCCGCGCGTGACCGTGAAACGGAATCCGAATGGGTTGCCGAATGCCAGAACGGTCTGCCCGGGATGCAGCTTCGTGGAGTCACCCCAGGGCGCGTTGGGCAGGTTATGGCCGTCCACTTTAATGACGGCAAGATCGGTCAGCGGATCGGTGCCCACCACCTTGGCCGGCAGGATCCGGCGATCGCTCATGGTGACCCGAACGTCAGTGGCACCATCGACGACGTGGTTGTTGGTGACGATGTAACCGTCGGGCGAGATAATCACGCCGCTGCCCAGGCCGTGCTCGACACGCGGCGGTTGCGGCCGCATCTGATGGCCAAACTGCTGACCGAATTGCTGACCGAAGAACTGCCCGAACGGACTATCCTGCAAGCCGTCCGGCAGATCGCCCCCGGCCATATTGGCTTTGGTGCGTGACGTCACCGTGACGTTCACGATTGCCGGGGTGACGCGCGCTGCCAGAGTCTCCATGGCCTGGTCGAGTGAAAGCAGCGCAGCTACATTGTTGTCATCGAGCGGCGTCGTAGTAGGCGCAGCCATGGGCGCGGCCTTCGCCGGCATCGCTTTGACGATATCGTAGGTCACGACCGAGCCCACCATCGCGATCGTCAGAATCGGGATGATGAGATACCGACCTACTCCTGTTTTCCAGCTTTGCATCCAGTTTTTCATTTCTTCTCTCCTGTTTTTAGCAACTAATTATTTAGTTGTTAACGATAAAAAAAACTTAAATAGACTTGGCGGCAATTCCAGCTTCCACCTTGTTTTGCACCGGGCCCACCACGGTCACCCGCCACACGCACAGATCCCAGACGACGGCGCCATTGGAGTCGTACCGCCGGGTTTGTACAACTTCGGTTTGCATGACGAGAAAAAAAGTTTGAGGAACGACGCCGTCGCCTGTCATGCTCGCGCGGACCAGCAGCGGTGCCTCGGCTTGACGCGCGCCCGCAGGGATGATGCCAGTTTTGCTCACTGACTTGAACGCGCTTTTGACCGCAGACTTCGCAGCCGCGGGAGCCGAAGTGCTTTGTTCCGGACGGAGCTCGTCTTCACGCACCTGAAGTTTCGCGGGAACGACGGGGGCACCCATGTGCGACATCTGACTCGCTTCGAAGTCGCCGGCTGCGATCGAATTCGTGACCGACAGGGAAGTTGCGCCGTTCTCGAACGAGACCAGCTTCGTGGGGGCATAGGACAATGCCAGCAGGCAGACCAGGGACACACCGCTCACCAGTACGGGCGCCGGGCCCCACACTCGTGTGGCCCGCGAGCGGTTTACGTCCAGAATCTGGGTTACACGCAGCGATACGTTTCGCAACCGGTCGACCGCAGCCTGGCCCAAAGCGAGTCCCCGTCGCAGAAAACTTTTCTCGGCCAGTGATACCAGGCACTCCGCGTACGCCCGCGGACTTGTGGTCTCAATTTTTGCCAGCACCAGGTCATCGCACGCCATCTCGCGCTCGAGCGCCAGCTTCTTCTCGATCCACCAGACGGCGGGATGGAAGAACAGCAGGGCGCCTAAGATCTTCTGTATCAGGTTGGTCCAGTCATCCCGGCGCCGAAGATGAGCCAATTCGTGCAGCAGGATCGCATTCAATTCCAAGGCGGAAAGTTCCTGCATGGTCCAGGATGGGATAACCACCAGCGGCTTCGTGAAGCCGACTGCAGTCGGTACGCGCAGCTGCTCCGACACGCAGAGCTTGACTTCTCTCGGCGAATCAAAATCGGCCAAAGTCTTCTGCAGCATGGGATCGAGAGCTGTGACATCGACCGCCACGCAGGTCCTACGGAGCCGGTGCAAGTGCCAGAAACCGATGCCTACTCTAAGCAAGCCCAGGAAGGCCATCAGCAGCCAGCCAGCAAATATATAGAGTGCCCAGGATGCAGGCATGGTGATCTCAGACCGTTTCGTCAGCTCGGCGCCGTTTGAAACCCAATTGCCGAACAGAGGAAGCGCCGCTATCCCTAACAACGCTGCGAACCAGACTGCGAACCGCGTACCCGAATTCCGCGGGCCGATGGCACACAGCAGGAGCCAGGCCAGCAGCACGATGACCATGCCTTCCGCCGTGCAGTTGAGTATTCGTTCAGCGGACAGTGGGGCCAGAGATTGCAGGTTGAGAGCGCTGGTCATCTTTCTTCCCTCGATTGCAACAGCTCCCGCAGGCGCCGCAGTTCCTGGGCTTCGAGGCCCTTGTTTTTGGAACCCTTACTTTCGGAACTCATGTCTTCGAGAATATTTAGGACCAGCAGTTCATGTGAATTCTTGAAAAACCGGCTGACCAGATGCCGGATTTCGCAGCGCGTAGCTTCCTCCCGCTCCATGATGGGCTTATAAATATGGGCCCGGCCGTCCTTGACGTGCTCGAGGTAGCCCTTGTTCTCCAGAACGCGAATGGTAGTCAGGACGGAGTTATAGGCCAGCGCGGGCTTCTCGGGAAGCGCATCGAGGACTTGCTGGACGGTGGCTGAACCTTTCTGCCACAGCACGTCCATCAGCCGAAGTTCGGCCTCGGTGAGAGTTTCAGACTTTCTCGGCGGCACGAGCCATTTTCCTCTGTCTTTAATTAGACGGAACCAGGGGCACAAATGTCAACTAATTATTTAGTTGCTCGACAGGGTTATTTGGTTGTCCGGGTTATTGGCCGCAACTTCCACCCTGTCGTTCCTTCGCGACCTTTGCGGAATCCTTTGCGCCCTTTGCGGTTAAACGGGCTTGATCTCCGCAAAATCAAATCTTTAACCGAAAAGGTCGCCACCTACGACGCCATTCGCGGCCTTTGAGGTTTCCGCCGTCCTGTGCGACAATTTCTCGCCACCTGCGGAGGAACATCAATGTACAAGCGCGTTTTGATCATTTTGGTTTGCGTTTTTGCATTCAGTGTCTCCGGCTTTGCAAGAAAGCCCAAGAAGAGGGTCGCGTCAGGTGCTCCTGACAAAGCCTATCTGCAGAAACTCATGGACGGTTGGAGTTCCCTCGATCCCGCCAAGATGGCCCAGTACTACGATCAGGGCGAGTACGCCTTCTTCGATATCGCGCCCCTGAAGTACAACAATTGGGCGGAGTACCAGATGGGCGCGACCGAACTGCTGAAGGGGTACAAACACCTGAAGCTGACCGTGAACGACGATGCCCAGATCCACACAGACGGCAACCTGACCTGGACCGTCGCGACCGTTAAGGAAGACGGACTTACCACGGCTGGCAAGCATGAATTAGCCACGCTGCGCTGGACCGTGATCTTCGAAAAACAAGCCGGCAAGTGGATGATCGTGCACGAGCACACATCCGAGCCGCTTCAGTAAAGCGAACGATGCCGGACGAGGCGCAGGCTCCGTCCGATCTCCTGTCAATCTCCCGGCCCTGCTTTTTCCCTCTGATAAGATGTGCTCCCATGCCCGATGCTCAATCGATTCTTGGGCAGACGGTCTCCCACTATCGGATTATCGACAAGCTGGGCGGCGGCGGGATGGGTGTGAGGACACTTCCCTGGGCCGATTCGTTGCTCTGAAATTCCTGCCCGACGACATAGCGCAAGACACTCAAGCCCTGGAGCGCTTTCGCCGCGAAGCTCGCGCCGCATCTTCCCTGAATCATCCCAACATCTGCACCATCTATGAAATTGGCGAGCATGACAGCCGCCGCTTCATGGTGATGGAGTACCTCGAAGGCAAGACTCTGCGGGACGCAATCCTGGGCCGCCCGATCGAGACTGACCGTCTGGTTGACCTGGGCATCGAAATCGCCGACGCGCTCGACGCCGCTCATGCCAAAGGCATCGTTCATCGCGATATCAAGCCTGCCAATCTGTTCGTTACCGATCGCGGTTACGCGAAAATTCTCGACTTCGGTTTAGCCAAGATCAACGCGCCTACCGTTCGAAGTCCAGTGAAACACCGACGATGACCGAGGAGCATCTCACCAGTCCCGGAAGCGCGCTCGGCACCGTCGCCTACATGTCGCCCGAACAGGCGCTAGGGAAGGACCTGGACGCTCGCACCGATCTGTTCTCCTTCGGCGCGGTGCTTTACGAGATGGCCACCGGGACGCTTCCCTTCAGAGGTGACACCTCCGCCGCGCTCTTCAATTCGATTCTTAACAAGGAGCCTGCCTCGGCGCTTCGCCTGAATCCTGGCCTGCCTTCGGAACTCGAACACATTATCGGCAAGTCCCTCGATAAGGACCGCGACGTCCGCTACCAGAGCGCAGCAGACCTGCGCGCCGACCTAACGCGCCTCAAGCGCGATACCACTTCCGGCAAAGTGAGCGCTGGCAAAGGGTCAATTGCGGAATCTGAAGAAAAAGCTCGTTGGCCTTGGGCGGTGATGGCCATCATGCTGGTGATCACGGGGGCGATC
>CATPBJ010000194.1 GCA_955652395.1 uncultured Terriglobales bacterium
AGCAGTTCTCTGCCCGTGTGGGACCGGGTCGGAGCTTGCCTTGAGCGAAGCCGAAGGGACCCGGTCAGGCCGAGCAAGGCTCGGCAACTTAGAGCCGTTGCACACCGAGGCCGCATGGCGGTACAGATATTGAATGTATGGCGACGATTCCACAACCCGCGCTGAACACGCCCACCGAAGGCGGGTCCCGCGGCCTCATCCAGATCGATGACGTGCATAAGTACTATGATCTGGGCGAAACCAAGGTACACGCGTTGCGTGGCGTGAATGTGCACATAGAGCGGGGCGAGTTCGTCGCCATCATGGGCGCCAGCGGTAGTGGCAAATCCACCTTCATGAATATCCTGGGCTGCCTGGACAAGCCTACCAGCGGCCGCTATTTGCTCGAGGGCATCGCGGTCTCCGACCTGAGCAAAAAAGAGTTGGCGACCATCCGCAATCGCAAGATCGGTTTCGTCTTCCAGGGATTCAACCTGCTTTCCCGCACCACTGCTCTGGAAAATGTCGAACTGCCCACGCTGTACGCGCAGGTCAGCAAAGAAGAAGGCCGGAAGCGGGCGCGCGAAGCCCTCGAACTTGTAGGACTGGGCGATCGGGTGCAGCACTTCCCTTCCCAGCTTTCCGGCGGCCAGCAGCAGCGGGTTGCCATTGCACGCGCACTGGTCAATCACCCGTCCATCCTGCTGGCTGATGAGCCCACGGGCAATCTGGACAGCCGGACTTCAGTCGAGATCCTGGAAGTATTTCAGCAGCTGAATAACGATGGACTGACTGTCGTGATGGTAACGCACGAGCCCGATATCGCTGAATTTGCCAAGCGCGGCATTCACTTTCGTGACGGCACCATCCGACGCGACGAACTGGTCCGGAACCGGCCCGTCGCGGCCGAAGTTCTGAAAAATATGCCCGAGCTGGAGGATTGATGCGGCCCACGGCGGAGCTGAACATCAGATTGGTTCAGGCGTCACAGCCGGAGCCAGACCGCACTTATACGATGCGAGTCCGGAGGTCCGCCATGGAAATTCAGGAAACGTTCCACATTATGCGACCCCTAGCGGACGGAGTCGACCCGGGAACCGGCGAGGCTCTGACGGCTGATACCGTCTGCCAGAACCCAGCGGTAGTGCGAGCCTTCCATCGCGCGGTGATTGCTTTGGAATACGTGCAGGAACGCGCGCGCTCCAAGAAGACGCCACCCGCCAATGCAGGCAAGTCGTGGACTCGGGCAGAAGATCAACAGGTTTGTGAGGAGCTGCGCCGGAGAATTTTTCATCAGATCGCCAAGACGCACAATCGAACCATCGGTTCCATCATCGCTCGCCTGGTGAAGCTGGGAAAGATTGGGCCGAACACGCCGCTGGATATGTTTTGACCCGAAGGTAGCGTAGGACATTATGGATCTACTGGCCATCATTCGCATCGCCATGCGGGCCCTGGCCCGCAACAAGCTGCGCTCCATTCTCACCATGCTGGGCATCATCATCGGAGTGGGAGCGGTGATCGCCATGGTCAGCGTGGGTCAGGGAGCGCAACAACAGGCGCAGCAACAAATCGCGGCTATGGGATCCAACCTGCTGTTTGTCCAGTCGGGCACGGTAAATCGCGGAGGCATGCGCATGGGCTGGGGCGCTACCAAGACGCTGGTCTACGACGATATGCTGGCCATCCTGCGCGAATGCCCGTCGGTCACGTCCGCCGCCCCCGGCAGCCAGGCGTCCGCCCAGGTCGTGTTTGGAAATGACAACTGGGCCACCAACATTAACGGCACCGAGCCGCAGTATTTTGACATCCGCAGCTGGCCTTTTGCCGAGGGCACTTCGTTCACACAAGATGACGTGAACACAGCCGCCAATGTGGCCATCATCGGTGAGACGGTGCGCAAGAATCTGTTTGGAGCAACCGATCCTATCGGTCAGACTGTCCGCATCAACAATCTGTCGTTCAAAGTGGTCGGGCTGCTGACCCCGAAAGGTACGTCGGCCGCCATGGGACAGGACCAGGACGACGTCATTCTGGTGCCCATCACCACGTTACAAAAGAAAATCACGGGACAAGACTGGCTGCGCTGGATCATGGTTTCCGCAGCCTCAAAGGATGCCAGCTACACGGCGCAGCAACAGATCACCGCCTTGCTGCGCGACCGCCACCGCATCCGTACCGGACAGGACGACGATTTTTTTGTACGCAACCTCGCCGACATGGCTGACCTGGCCGACCAGAATGCCCGATTGTTCACCATCTTGCTGGGCTCGATCGCCAGCATTTCGCTGCTGGTCGGCGGCATCGGGATTATGAATATCATGTTGGTCTCGGTCACCGAGCGGACCCGGGAGATCGGCATCCGCATGGCTATTGGCGCCACCGAACAGGATGTTCAGCAGCAGTTCCTGATTGAGGCCGTCGTGTTGAGCGTGGTGGGCGGTGCCATCGGAATTTTATCCGGCATGGGAGCTTCTTACCTGATCACCCAAACCCTGGGATGGCCCGTGCTGGTTTCTCCCACTGCGATTTTCGCCGCGGTACTGTTTTCCATGGCGGTCGGAATTTTCTTCGGCTTCTACCCCGCCCGCAAGGCGGCTCGCCTCGACCCGATTGATGCGCTGAGGTATGAGTAGCGGACGGCGGACTTCGGACCTCAGACTTCAGAGTCAAGACCTCGGTCCCGGACCTGACGTCTGAGGTCCGACGCCAGGTTCCCGTCAAGTCAACTTCCGTGTAATGCACCATTGCCTCCCTGCACCAAGCGGCACATTCCCAGTTAAGAACGGTTTGACGAAAGAAAAACTGAGTCTCGCCGGCCATCACTGAAAGCGCAACGCGGCATGTGCTAGTCGTGGGTTCGTATGAACTTCTGTGTTCGTCTTTACGTGCTCCTGAGTCTGACATTTTGTGCCGGGCCGGTCTGCGCCCAGGGCGCAGGACTTCGTTTAATCGGCCACCAACCCCCGTCAACGCGATCTGTGGTTCCGCCACGGGCGCGCGGTTCCCGGACAATCCGTGGCTGCACTGCGCAACCGTGCGCATCGACAGACAGTGGAATTGCGGGCATGGCACGCCGCTGCATTGCACCCAGCCACAATCAGCGCCTCTCCCCGTGCCGTTCCCGGTACCATCTGGACGCCTCTCGGGCCCGAGCCTTTGGCCTCCGACGCAACTGGTCTTAGCATTCAGGACTACGGCCCGGTCGCGGGCCGCGCCACCGCCGTAGCCGTCGATCCCGCTGATGGCACGG
>CATPBJ010000195.1 GCA_955652395.1 uncultured Terriglobales bacterium
CTCTAGGGTGGATGCGGCCGCGCTCGATCAGGCCTTGCGCCGTCACGTCCGCCGCGACGTCCGTTTTGATTCCAGCAGCCGCGCACTTTACGCCACCGACGGCTCAAACAATCGCCAGATTCCCATAGGAGTGGTTCTTCCCCGTGACACCGATGATGTCATCGCTGCCGTCTCGCTCGCGTGCGAGTACGGCGCTCCTCTGTTGTGTCGCGGTGGCGGAACCTCGCTTGCCGGCCAATGTTGCAACGTGGCCCTGGTGCTCGATTTCACCCGCTACATGGGCAACATCGTGGAAATCGATCCCGGACGGCGCACTGCCCGGGTGCAGCCCGGAGTCGTTCTCGACCACCTTCGCAACGCCGCCGAGAAACATCATCTGACCTTCGCGCCCGATCCGGCCAGCCACGACCGCTGCACTCTGGGCGGCATGATCGGAAACAACTCCTGCGGCGTGCATTCTGTAATGGCGGGAAAGACCGACGACAACATTGAATCTCTCGATGTCCTCACCTATGACGGGTTGAGAATGAAAGTAGGCAAGACCAGCGATCGTGAGCTAGAGCAGATCATCCGTGCAGGAGGCCGGCGGGGAGAAATCTATGCCGGCCTGAACAGACTCCGGGCCCAATACGCTGATCTCGTTCGCCAGCGCTATCCCGATATTCCCCGGCGAGTGTCAGGCTACAACCTCAACTTCCTTCTGCCCGAAAATGGTTTTGATGGCGCCCGTGCGCTAGTCGGATCCGAAGGCACTTGTGTCTTGGTGCTCGAGGCCACCTGTCGTTTGGTAGAAAGCCCTCCGGCGCGGGTCCTCCTGCTGATCGCCTATCCCGACATTTACCAGTGTGCCGACCAGGTGCCTGACGTCATGGCCCACAAGCCGATCGGCCTGGAGGGCATTGACGACCTGCTGGTCGAATACACGCGGCGAAGAGGCATTAACTCGGAAGGGCTGGCGCTGTTGCCTGAAGGAGGCGGCTGGCTGCTGGCGGAATTCGGTTCGGACACCATCGCCGCAGCCGAAGCTCAGGCGTCCGGCCTGATGAAAGCCCTGCACCGAGGCCCCAACCCGCCGCACCTGCGGCTGTTCACCAATCGGGAGCAGATCAAGCGAGTATGGGAAGTGCGAGAGTCCAGTCTGGGAGTAATTTCTTACGTCCCCGGCGAGCCCTTGTCCTGGGAAGGCTGGGAAGACTCGGCCGTGGCTCCAGAGAAGCTTGGCCAATACTTGCGCGACCTGCGCCGGCTGATGAACAGCTTCGAGTATCGCGGCACGCTCTATGGACACTTTGGCCACGGCTGCGTCCACAACCGCACCAACTTCGATTTGCAATCGAAGGAGGGCATTGCCAAGTTCCGTAAGTTCATGGAAGCAGCCGCGGACCTGGTGGTCAGCTACGGCGGATCGCTCTCCGGCGAGCATGGAGACGGCCAGGCGCGGGCGGAGCTGCTTCCACGGATGTTCGGACCGGAGTTGCTCCAGGCCTTCCGCGAGTTCAAAGCCATCTGGGACCCCGCCTGGAAGATGAACCCAGGCAAAGTGGTCGAGCCCTACCGCATGGATGAGAATTTGCGCTTGGGCGCTGGCTATAAACCCTGGGACCCCGACACTCACTTCCGGTTTCCCCACGACCACGGCAGCCTGGCCCACGCCACGCTGCGCTGCGTGGGGGTGGGAAAATGCCGCCGCGATGAGGGCGGCGTCATGTGCCCCAGCTGGCGTGTCACCCACGAAGAGGAGCACTCCACCCGCGGCCGCGCCCACTTGCTTTGGGAGATGGCCAAAGGAGATGTAATCCGCGATGGATGGCGTGACGAGGATGTAAAGCAGTCTCTCGATCTGTGCCTCTCGTGCAAGGGCTGTAAGAGCGACTGTCCGGTGGGCGTGGACTTGGCCACGTACAAGGCCGAATTTCTCTCGCACTATCACGAGGGACGCCTGCGCCCGCGCAGCGACTACGCTTTCGCCCACATCGACTTCTGGGCGCGGCTTGCCTCGAAAGTGCCGGGGCTGGTGAACCTCGCCACCCAACTGCCCTATTTGCGAGATATCGCCAAGCTGGCGGCGGGCATGCCGCACCAGCGCAACGTTCCTGCATTCGCTCCCCAGACTTTTCGCTGCTGGTTCGAGGGCAGGCAACCGGCAAATCCGGAAAGCGGGCTGGCCATGCTTTGGCCCGACACCTTTAACAACTACTTCCTACCCGATACTGCCAAGGCTGCGGTAGAGGTCCTGGAAGCCGCTGGTTTTCGGGTCTCCATTCCCCAGTCCATTCTTTGCTGCGGCCGCCCTCTGTATGACTTCGGCATGCTGGATCGCGCCAAGCGCCTGCTGCTCAGGATCTTGGACACGCTCGCACCGGAAATCGAAGCGGGGATTCCAATCGTCATTCTGGAGCCGAGTTGTGCCGCCGTCTTCCGCGACGAACTGACCAATCTCTTCCCCAACGACGCCCGGGCGCACAAGCTTTCCCAGCAAACGTTCCTGCTGAGCGAATTTCTGGAGAAGAAGGCCACCCATTTTCAGCTTCCGAAACTTCCCGCCAAGGCCCTCATTCACGGCCATTGTCATCACAAGTCGCTGATGAAGATGACCGACGAGGAGTCGGTTCTAAGAAAGATGGGCATCGACTGGAGCGCCCCCGCGCCGGGATGTTGCGGAATGGCAGGCTCGTTCGGCTTCGACGATGAGAAGTACCACGTCTCCATGGCGATCGGGGAACTGGAACTCCTGCCGGCAGTCCGCCAGGCGGCGGCCAAAAGCTTGATCATTGCCGACGGCTTCAGTTGCCGCGAACAGATCGCCCAAGGCACCGACCGCCAGGCCCTGCACCTGGCGGAGGTGATCGCAACGGCGCTAAAAGGGCCGCTCACCCCAGACGGCGCCCACCCCGAGACACCCCATGTCCGTAGAAGACAGTCTGAACTCGATCGCTCGATGAAGCGAGCAGGCCTGGCAGTGGCTGGAGTTGCCGCCGGCGCGGCCCTGCTGTGGTTGCTCAAGGGCCGGCGATAGCAGCCACGTGGAGACAGCCGCCCTCGGCTGTCGGGTCGAGCGCAGCTCGATTGCCTTTGCCGAACCGCAACCGCGGAGCTTCGCTCCGCGGGACGGTCGTGGGCGGCTGTCCCCACGCGGGCGGTGGCGGCAACCGCACAATAACATATTTATTATCAATATCTTAGGTGTTTGTCTCTCGGCCTCTCCCCAACTCACTCGGATTCTGGGACAATAGTAGCTACCAACAGCCGGAGGATTCCTACCCTTAATCCCGGCCGGCGAGTAGGCTCTATGGCTCTAGACTCCGAAATCATTCTTAATCTGCCTGAAACCGGGCGCACGGTAGAAGTCGCGGTCGAATCGGCGCTGCACGGCTCTGTTCTCGTCCTCATTCAGTTCGATGTCTGCGAAGAAATCAAGCTCGACCAACTGCGTCAGATCTTTGGCGCCCGCACCATGGAACAACCCAGCTTCAAACACCCGGCTCCGGGATACGTTCGCTACCAGCGGCCCCCGGTCGTCGAGCCCATTGAGCCTCTGGTTCTCGACAGCGGTGAGCGGCTGGAGGGTCAAATCAAGTATTACGACTATGGCGTGCTGAGCGTGGTCTTCGAGCTGCCGTTTTCCGGCGACTGGGACACGCTGGTACGCATGGGCAGTCGCTGGGTCTGGGACGTCGACTTTGAAAAGCACGCCTCCCGCATCGTCCGTCAGAAACTGGAGCGGGCGGCGCCGGCACTGGTCAAGCCTTATCCGGAATGGTTGAGTGAGGACTACTTTATCTTCCACGTGAGGGAGATTGCGGGCTCTCCGTCGGGCTCTGAGTTATGCGCCTCCCAGGGAGGACGTATCGCACAAATCGTGCGCGGAGAAATCGCGCAGCTTTCCGAAGGCGAGCGCAACGAAATTCTGCTATCCCGTATCTCCTACTATCCCAACGATCTGGCGGTGATCGGCTGGAACGCCGCTTTCCTGTATGACAGCGAGGCCGGAGCCGAGACGGCAATCCAGCTCTTGGAGTACGCCAACTCGCAGTTGCTGGAGTTCCGCCACTACGACGAACTGCTCACTCGCGAGTTGGGGATTGTGTATGCCGCTCTCGACCAAGGCACGGGAATGCTGGCGCGCTGGCGCCTGGCCAGGGCCGCGACCAAGCTGCATACCGTTCTGCTGGACGTAAACGAATTGACTGAGCGCGCCGACAACGCCATCAAGTTTCTCAGTGACATGTTTTCCGCCCGCCTGTACAAACTGGCAGCCGCCAAGGTCGGCGTGCCCGACTACAAAGACCTGGTCAACCAGAAACTGCACACCGCCGAGGACCTTTACCGCTTCATGGTGGACCAGTTCAACCAGAGCCGCGCTTTCGTGCTCGAACTCATGGTGGTGATCATCCTGGTCATCGAACTAGTCTTCCTGTTCGGCGGCAAGGTCTGAGGTAGGCGAGAGCGTCCCTTCGACTGCCGTTCAGGGCAGGCCCGCTCGTCCTGGGGTCATTCATCATTTAGCATCATGGGGAATTGCTGACGCACGGGGCGGCGACGCCCGCGCCTACACTAAGGTCAAGGAGACCCATGCGAGGACTCGAGGGCAAGCGCGTCCTGATCACCGGAGGCGCGAGCGGAATCGGAGCCGCAACTGCCGCCCGCTTTTTGGAAGAAGGCTCGGCCGTGGTGGTACTGGATCGTGACGCCAAGGGCCGCGCGCAAATCAAGTCGCAGCTGCCAAAGCTAACCGGCACGGTGGACGCCGACGTCTCCAACCTGAAACAGGTAGTGCAAGCTTTTGTTGAGGCCCTGCGCCTGATGGGCGGCGTGGATGTGCTGATCAACAACGCCGGCATCAGCATCCGCCACAACTTCCTCGACATCACGCCCGAAGAATGGAACAAAATAATCGCGGTCAATCTCACCGGCGTCTTTTACATGGCGCAGACCGCAGCCCGGCACATGTGGGAGCGCGGCAGCGGCGTTATTCTGCAGACCGCATCCACCAACGGCCTGGTCGGCCAGCCCTATTATGCCGACTACAACGCCACGAAAGCTGGAGTCATCGAGCTGACCAAGTCGATGGCACTCGAACTCGCGCCCAGGGTTCGGGTGTGCGCCGTCGCGCCGGGATATGTGCTAACGCCCATGCAGCGCGCCGAATATACAGATGAAATGTTGGACGCGGTAAATCGCAAAATCCCCCTCGGACGCCACGCCCAGCCCGAAGAGATCGCTGCCCTGTTCGCGTTCCTGGCATCCGACGACGCCGCCTACATTACAGGCCAGGTGTACACGATTGACGGCGCGGAGACAGCGGGAGGGTTGGCCAGCCGGTGAATTGAGGTCACGGGGCTCCAGATTTGTCAGAAAAGACGGGAGAGCACGGAGTTCACGCGTAAGGAAAAACTAGACGAAATGGGAAGGGCACGATTTACTCGTGTCACCGAGCGGGACGTGGTCGCGGCTTCCAGCCGCTGAGGTTTGCTTTGTGAAGCCGGCTCAAACGGTCGGAGACCGCGGTCCTCTACTCGTTCTGGACAAGCGAGCCTCAGCGGCTGAAGCCGCAGCGCTCGCCCAGTCCGTGCGGCACGACTGAAGTCGTGCCCTTCCCAAATTCGTGCCGTAGAGTCTTTGAAAACGCGGCCCGCGCTTTAGCGCCTGAGGTTGGCTGTTAAATCTCTGCCTTCGAGGCGTTGAAACCAGTGCTGAAGAACCAACTCCACGACAAAACCGCTCTCATCACCGGCGCCGCTTCCGGCATCGGACGAGCCACGGCTCTGCTGTTCGCCCGTGAAGGCGCCTCGGTGGTCCTCACCGACGTTAACGAATCGGCTGGTCAAACCGTTGTCGCCGAAATTACAAAGAACGGCGGCCACGCCATCTTCGAACCCAGTGACGTCACCCGCGCCGCGGACTGCCAGCGCGTCATTGAACGCGCCGTCCGCGACTTTGGAGGCATCCACATTCTGTTCAACAATGCCGGCATCATCCGCCGCGCTTCAGTCGTCGAACTCAGCGAAACTGAGTGGGAGCGTGTCATGGCAGTAAACGTTAAAGCAATTTTTCTGATGTGCCGCGGGGTCATTCCCATCATGGCATCGGCCGGCGGAGGCTCCATCATCAACGCCGCTTCCGGCTGGGGTCTCGCGGGCGGGCCTAGGGCGGCCGTCTACTGCGCCTCCAAGGGTGCGGTAGTCTTGCTGACCAAGGCCATGGCGATCGATCACGGCCCGCAGAATATTCGAGTAAACTGCATCTGCCCCGGCGACACCGACACCGCCATGCTGCGCAACGAGGCCCAGCAACTAGGAGAAGCCAACGACAAATTCCTCGCGGACGCCACTAAGCGACCGTTGGGGCGCGTTGGCAAGCCGGAAGAGATCGCCCAAGCCGCCCTGTACCTGGCCAGCGATGCATCGTCGTTCGTGACCGGAACGGCGCTGGTAGTAGACGGCGGGGGGCTGGCCGGATCGGTGTAGCACCACGGTTCACATAGGGGCAAGAGTCCAAGTCTGCCCAGCGGAACAAAGCTCTGCAAACTTGGTAGGCGACCTTCGCTCGCCCCGCCCAGACCAGGACGACCGGGCCTATGCAGGTCGGAAAGACTTCAGACTATGCGCCTGCAAAACAAAGTCGCTCTTATCACCGGAGGCACCTCCGGCATCGGCGAAGCCACCGCCATGCTCTTCGCCAAGGAAGGCGCCAAAATCGCCATCACCGGCCGCAACGAGAAGCGAGGCCACGCCGTCACCGAGCAGATCCTGAACGAGGGCGGCCACGCCATTTTCCTGCGCACCGACGTTCGCAAGGTTAACGAATGCCGCCGTGCAGTCGATGAAACCATGAGCGCCTTCGGAGCCCTCGACATCCTCTTCAATAACGCCGGCGTTTTCTATCCCCATACGACTCTCGATTGCAGCGAGGCAGAATGGGACCTGCAAATTGACATCAACCTGAAAGGCACTTTCCTGATGTCGAAATTCGCCTTGCCCGGCATGATCGAGCGGCGCCGTGGTGTGATTATCAACAACAGTTCCGGCTGGGGAATCGTGGGTGGCGACGCGGCCATCGCCTATTGCGCCTCGAAAGGTGGCGTCGTGCTACTCACCAAGGCTATGGCGATCGATCACGGCCGCCAGGGAATCCGAGTGAACTGCATCTGCCCCGGCGACGTAGACACACCCATGTTGCCCGAAGACGCTCGACTGCGCGGCCAGAAATGGGAAGACTATCTTGCGAGCTGCGGCAATCGTCCCCTGGGACGAATTGGCACCTCCGATGAGATCGCCAAAGCCGCGCTGTTCCTGGCCTCGGACGATTCTTCCTTTATGACCGGCGCGGCGCTGGTGGTGGACGGCGGGGGCACTGCGGATTGAAGCAGCATCGCGATTCACCTAGGGACGAACGTCTGGGCCTACGTGGTTCGTGAATGATTGATATGGCAAAGCCCTCAACCACTCGCACCCGCTCCCAACAATGGTTCGAGCGCTCCCAGCAGTCCCTGGTCGAAGGGGTCAATTCGCCTTCGCGCGGCGGCGCCGTTTACGCACCCGGCCCGGTGTTTCTCGAGCGCGGCGAGGGCTCGCACGTGTGGGACGCGGACGGCAACGAATATATAGACTTCATGATGTCGTTCGGCGCGCTCATCCAGGGACATGCTCATCCCACGTTGGTAGAGGTCGTTTCCCAGGCCATGGCGCGAGGCTCTCATTTCGCCACGGCAACGTCCGCTGAAGTTGAAGCGGCGGAGCGGTTGCGCCGCGTGGTTCCGTCCGCCGAGGTAGTACGATTCACCAACACCGGCAGCGAAGCCACCATGCTGGCCCTGCGACTGGCCCGCGCCCACACGCGCCGGACAAAGTTTCTGAAATTCGAAGGCCACTATCACGGCTGGTACGATCCTTATCTTTTGAATGCGCACAGTCATGTGCCGGAGCAGTTGGGTCCGCGGGAGAATCCAGCGCGCCTGCCCGACTCGGAAGGCATTCCCGCCTCGACTTTCGACGACGTAGTACTGGCGCCCTGGAACGATGTCGCCGCCATCGAGCGCGTCATGAAGCAACACGGCCGCGACCTTGCTGCCGTTATCACCGAACCCATCATGGCCAACATGGGTTGCATCCTGCCGCGGGATGGATACCTCAAACGGCTTCGCGAGCTCACGCAGGACTGCGGTGCACTGCTGATTCTCGACGAGGTCGTCACCGGCTTCCGCTACGCCCCGGGCGGATGTCAGGAGTACTACGGCATTCAGCCGGACATCAGCACCTTTGGCAAGGCCCTGGGCGCGGGATTTCCCGTGGGCGCGGTGGCTGGGCCGCGATCCATCCTCGACCACATGCGCTGGAGCGAAAACATGGTGCTGCACTACGGCACTTTTAATGGACACCGGCTCACCATGAAAGTTGCTGCCGCGAATCTCGACTTGTTGGCGGCGGATGGCACCTACCAGAAACTGCACAGTGTGGGCGACGCAGCCATTTCGGGCCTGCGCGATGTTTTTCGCCGCCACAACATAAACGCCATCGTGCAGGGCTTCGGCCCCATGTTCCAGATCTACTTCACCGGGCGTGACGCCATCCACGACTATCGTGACTACTGCGCCTATGTGGATACTCACCTTTATTCCCGTTTCGTTCATCGCCTGCTCGAACGAGGCATCTACATGACTCCCTCCAATGGACTGCACTGGATCATCTCCACCGCGCACACGGACAGCGACGCCAAAGTGCTGATCGAGGCCGCGGACCAGGCCTGCGCCGGACTCGCATGAAAGGCGCGCGAAGCGATGCTATCGTTTTTCTGGGCGGCGGACGCATCACCGGTGCGCTGCTGGCCGGGTTGCACCGGGCCGGCTATGAACAACCCATCGTCGTGCACGATCGAAACGCTGACAAACTACGCCAACTGAGACGCCAACACGATGTCCAGGTTGAAGCGGACCTGCATCGCGCGGTGGAGCAGGCACATCTTCTGATCATCGCCGTGAGGCCGGACTCAGTTCGGGAACTGTTGCAAAAGATCGGGCAACTCGATCCAGGCCAAACCCACACGACATGGGCCATCAGCCTGGCTGCCGGAATTCCGCTCAAGAACTTACGTGCATGGATGGACCGTCCACTGCGCTGGGCGCGCGCCATGCCCAGCCCGGTCGCGCGCAGCGGTCGCGGTCTGACCGCGATCACATTCGACCGCCACTTCCCCGCCGCTGCACGTCGCGAAATACGGGACTTCTTCACCCGTGTAGGAATAGTCCTCGAAATTCCTGAGAGCAAGTTCGATGCGTTCACCGTGACTTACTCGTCCAGCCACGGCTACCACGCGCTGGCCGCGCTGGCTGGAGCGGCCGAGAAGCTCGGCCTCGACCGCAAGACGGCCCTGACCGCCGCGGCTCACGCGCTGGCCGACGGAATCCTGGGCTGGCGCGAATCCAACATTTCTCTTGACGCCCTTCTGCACGAGGCGGCAACGCCCGGCGGCATCTCCGCGACGACCTTGGCCACCATGGATCAATCCGGATATGAACGCGTCATCCAACAAGGACTAAGAGCAGGTATGGGGCGGGCAAAGAGAAACGCGAAAAGATAAGCCGCAACCGGGACAGCCAAACCGACCCTCGGCCAGCGCCTCTTTGATCGTGGGCAAGTCAACGGATCGAATCAGCAGGTCGAGGTCAGAGAACTGACGCAATGCAACATTCCCATACAGCATCTCCGCCAGCACCGGCCCTTTGTAGGGCAACACCTCCAGACCACGGGCCTGCAAATGCCGATGAATGTTGAGCAATTCGAGCGTCAACCACAGAGGCTGGTGCGCGTTGGCCGTGTACTGCTGACGAAGGGCCTCCAGTCCAGACGAGCGACTGGCGTCCATCTCGGCCGACAATCGACGAAAAACGAACGGCACCAGGCCATGATGATGCGCGAGCTGAGACAGCCGTTCCCAATCCACACCGTGCCGGAGAATTTGTTGGATACGCGCGGCAGGGCACCCGTCCGAATCGTCGCCGCAACAGGCCAGAATCAAGTCGAGTTCGGGGCTGAAAATGCTGGCGTATCGAGCAATCGAGCGGGGCAGCGGGATGGCGCAGGTTGCGGCAAGGCGATGGTCGTCGGTAACCGCTCTCGATCCTCTGACCGGAGAATTCCTCTCGCGGAGTACAAATCATTTCCGCGCTCGTTTACTTACACTGTTCTCCTTCCACATCGTCTACACAGATTTTTTCATGAACGGGAGTATCCGGTGGTCATATTCAACAGGTATCCAGCGATGCAATAGCAACCTGCATTATGTCTTTCGCTCGAATGTAGCAGTGGGTTATCGTGAACTCTGCAAGGAAGACGGAAAGCCGCGCTGGTGTGACCTTTTGGTCGGTACGCTAACGTACGAATTCGCTACCGCAATGAATTCTCAGGCACGTGACGAAAGCAGATGCAGTCTGGCGGCCGAGGGGCTTCGATCGTGGGGCCTATTGAAGCTGCGCGCTATCGGAGTCAGCATGCTCCCGACTCTGTGGCCGGGCGACCTTCTCACTGTCCAGTCTGTCCCCTGGGAGCAGGTCGAGGCGGGCGAGGTTGTGCTTTACATGCGCCAAGACCGCTTCTTCGTTCACCGGATCGTAAGCAAGAACCTCACGCGGGGCGGGGGGTTTCTGGTTACGCGGGGTGATTGCATGTCCGAGAATGATCCGCCGGTTGGGAGAGGGGAGCTGCTGGGAAGAGTCACGGAAGTTCGGCGTTCTGGCTCGATCTTTGTGCCGGTGCGAACGCTTTCACTGTTTCGCCGGCTCTTGGCGTGGCTGTTTTGCCACTGGAGTCTCTTCCGGCAGGTTGGGTTGCGACTCGTGGCTTACCGCCGCGAAAGTGATGGCCAGGTCGAAGCTAAATCGGTAAACGCAGCATAGGGACCGAACAGAGGCTTGGGCGATTTCAAGCCCGTGCCACGGAGCTGCCCGAGGGTGAATCCGAGCTACCAGATCACGGTCGAGATCGGCGGGATGCCCATCCTCCTGCACACGCACGACGATTCCTTCCGGCAGTTGCTGGCGCGCCGCTACGCCGGTTTCGTCGATTCCTCTGTGCCCCCCAGATTCGAATTCGACATAGAGCTGACCACGCCGTCTCGGAGGGCTCCTGACGAAGACGTGCGAGTGGAGATGCAGCACGGCACGTGGCGGCTGCGCAGAGGCGATTTTCGCGCCCAGTGGGATCCGGGCGCCGGACGGGGCCACATTCGCCAGTCGGCCAATCCCTACTCCATCGACTCTGTCTTGCGCATCGTGCACACTCTAATCCTGGCGCAGGACGGCGGCTTTCTGCTCCATTCCGCCGGGGCCATCCGCAACGGACATGCTTTTCTGTTCTCCGGAGTGTCTGGTACCGGGAAGACTACCATCTCGCGACTTGCGCCTCCAGACGTGACTCTTCTGAGCGATGAAGTGTCCTATATACG
This sequence comes from uncultured Terriglobales bacterium, assembly GCA_955652395.1. Taxonomy (GTDB): domain Bacteria; phylum Acidobacteriota; class Terriglobia; order Terriglobales; family Acidobacteriaceae; genus JAIQFF01. The sequence continues at coordinate 11,440 of CATPBJ010000195.1, forward strand.
CAGAGTTGACGCTGGCTATCACGCCTGTGGAACTCCTTTCGCCGGAGAACTTGCGCGGGTAGGAGAAAATTGTTCTGCTCCCATCGAGGCCCTGTTCTTCCTCAAGCAAGGTCCGGAAAACAAGATCGAGTCCATGGCCAAATCCGAAGCCATCCACCGCCTGATGAGGAACATCCTATTTTTCGCCGGGGACGCGGAGTTAGTAGAAAACGTCTTCCACTCGGCCTGCGAGTTCGCGGGGCGCGTTCCGGTACAGCGACTGACCTTTGCTCCCGATTCGCGGGTTTGGGGCTTGATTCAATGAGCGACAAGTACATCGCAAAGAGTTCTGCCATCGCCTCTCGCCTGCTGGGCGGTGAGATGATGATCATGTCTGCTGTCGATTCCACCTTCTTTACCCTGAATCCTGTGGCCACCGTGATCTGGCAGGCGGCGGATGGCCGCACCCCGCTGTCTGAGATTGTGGCCTGTCAAGTCTGCACTGAGTTCGAGGTTGATCCCGAGACCGCCCGCCGCGATGTCGAGCGTTTCGTCGAAGAGCTGTCAGGCCACGGCATCCTCCTGGTGTCAGAACACTCCATTCCGGATTCAGCCACCAGCCCCTCGGAGGCGGCGTGAGCTTGATGCAGGAGATGAGCCAGCGGGCTCTGGATCTGGGCGTGCCCATGTCCGTCCATTTCGACATCACCTACCGCTGTAACGAGCGCTGCGTTCACTGCTACCTCGACCACGATGACCACGGCGAAATGACCACGGGCGAAATCAAGCGCGTACTCGACGAACTGGCGGATGCGGGCACATTCTTCCTGACTTTGAGCGGCGGCGAAGTGCTGATGCGGCGCGATTTCTTCGAGCTCCTGGAATACGCACGCCACCTGATGTTCAACGTGAGAATCAAAACCAACGCGGTCATGATTGGCGAAGTGGAAGCGCAGCGCATGGTGAAGTTGGGCGTCGACCAGGTGCAGGTCAGCATTTACTCGCACCGCCCACAGGTCCATGACGCCATCACCAAACTTCCGGGCTCGCTCCGCCGCAGTATGGAGGCCATCCGCTTCCTCACCCAGCAGGGGCTTCGGGTCACGATTGCCAACGTCCTGATGACGGCCAACCTGCGGGACCATGCCGGAGTGCAGGCGCTGGCCCGCGCGTTGGGCGTTCAGTACACTCTGGACCCGACCATCACGCCGAAAATGGATGGCGACACATCGATTCTGAATTTGCGTATTCCAGGCTCGGAATTAAACGGCGTATTTCACAACGAAAACCTGGTGGGAAACGTCGAAGAATTTTGCGCCGCGCCGCCGGTTCCAGACGAGGACGTGATGGAAGGATATCCGTGCAGTGCGGGACACACCTTGGCCTACATCTCTCCCTACGGAGACGTCTTCCCTTGCGTACAGTTTCCCCTTCCCAGCGGCAACGTAAGGCGGCAGAAGTTTCTCGACATCTGGAACCACTCGTCCGAACTGAACGATGTCCGCTCCATTCGCGCCAAAGACTTGCCGGTGTGCTCGACCTGCAGCCATGTCGGCACCTGCACCCGCTGCCCCGGCCTCGCCTACATGGAAGGAAACATGCGCGGACCCTCGACGGCCGACTGCGAGAAGTCGTTCCACCGCACCGGAATCCGGTCTGCAAACATGCTTCGCCGAGAAGGACAGGAGGACCGGCCCATTTCCTCGGGTCCGCTAATTCACATCCAGCCAATGACGGCCCAGCCGGTTGTGCAGCAGTGAGGGTTGTCCTGAAGAAGGGGATCGCAGTCTGTGCACAGAGCTGCGAAAGCAGCGCAAGATTGCAGCCCCGGGCGCAAGCCCGGGGTGAAATGTGGAAAATGACCCAGCCCTGAAAGGGCGAAAGAATGGTGGCCCCCAAGGCTCGTTCCCCCCAGTTCAGCGAGACGGAGTTACTTTGGTGTGTGCTCCGGCCCAGGATGGCGGCACCGAAGTCCTTGATGAACGTAAAATCGTTAGAAAGCTCTCACTATGGACTCCACCGAAAAATCGCCTGATTCGGGAAGGCGGAGTACCCGCATCCGCGCCCAGATTCCGCTTCGCGTCACCAGTCTTGACCCCGCCACTCCATTCTCCGAATGCGGACACACTCTAGTACTCAATACGCAGGGTTGCGGGGTACGGCTTTCGCGCGCCCTGGAGCCCGGACTTGCAGTCTCCCTGGACGACCTGCCCAGCCGCAAAAGTGTGCCCGCCCGCATCGCCAACTGCGTGCCGCTGGGTTCCGGAGGCCAATGGTGGATGGTGGGTATAGCGCTCGACGAACCCGGCAATGTCTGGGGCGTTCATCCCGCTCCGGCAGACTGGGGTTCAGAAGGGGCCATGGCGACGGCCGCTGCCTCTGCGAGTTCCACTCCCAGCACGACCAAGAGCGGTGAATGGCCCTATCGTCAATTCTCCAGTCGCGGAGAATTCCATCCTGGCAAAAGGTAAAAAGCGGAAGAGTGCGAGCGCGGCATTCTGCAGGTCGCGGGCGGCTCGCCCGCGAAGACCTCTCCAACCACTCCCGCGCTCTCATTGACTCGACCCATTTCGTCCACGTAAGATTTGCTGCCAGTGATCGGCCAGACTATTTCGCACTACCGCATTGTCGAGAAGCTCGGTGGCGGCGGTATGGGGGTGGTCTACAAGGCCGAAGACACGCGACTGCACCGTTTTGTAGCACTCAAGTTTCTGCCCGGGGAAGTTGCCCGCGATCCGCAAGCGCTCGCCCGTTTCCAACGCGAAGCCCAAGCCGCATCCGCCCTGAATCACCCCAACATCTGCACGATATATGACATTGGCGAGCAGGACGGTCAGGCCTTTATCGCCATGGAGTTTCTGGACGGGGTAACGCTGAAGCATCGCATTTCAGGCCAGCCCATGGACACCGAGACTTTGCTCTCGCTGGCCATCGAGGTGGCCGATGCGCTCGATGCGGCGCACACGGAAAAGATCGCGCACCGGGACATCAAGCCGGCGAACATCCTGATCACTAAGCGGGGTCAAGCCAAAATCCTCGACTTTGGGCTGGCGAAATTGACCGGCGCACAGTCTCCCGCTGCCGAAGGCGCGACGATCGAGGAGAATCTAACCAGTCCGGGAACGGCGGTGGGCACGGTAGCCTACATGTCACCGGAGCAAGCCCGTGGCGAAGAACTCGACCCCCGCACCGATCTGTTCTCTTTCGGCGCCGTCCTTTATGAGATGGCGACTGGGCGCATGGCGTTCAGCGGAAACACTTCCGCGGTAATCTTTGATTCCCTCCTGCATAAGGCGCCCGCTTCGGCGGCACGGGCCAATCCGGAGCTGCCTTCCGAACTCGACCGCATCATTAACAAGGCCCTGGAGAAAGATCGCGCTCTACGTTACCAGAGCGCCGCGGAAATGCTGGCCGACCTAAAACGGCTGCGCCGGGATTCCAGTTCTGCGCGAGTCGAGATCGCCTCTGAGCAGGCCCAGCCCCCAAAAAGCACGACGCTGATCTGGACAGTCGGCGCCCTGGTCGCGCTGGCGCTGCTGGCGAGCGCCGCGTTCCTTTGGCGAAACCGAACCGATCAGGAGCAGATCTCGTCGGTTGCGGTCATGCCTTTCGTCAATGCCAGTAACGATCCCAATTCCGAGTATTTGAGCGACGGTATCACCGAAAGTTTGATCAATAACCTCTCGCAACTGTCGAACCTCACCGTGATGGCCCGCTCGTCGGTATTTCGCTACAAGGGGCGCGATGTGGATCCCCAGACCGTGGCCAAAGAATTGAAGGTCCAGGCGCTGGTGACCGGACGCATCGCGCAGCACGGCGACCAGCTCATCATCAGCTCGGAACTGATCGACGCTCGTACCAGCCGCAACCTGTGGGGCGACCAGTACGACCGCAAGCTTTCCGACGCGCTGGCAGTGCAGCAGGAAATTACCGGGGCTATCTCAGCCAAGCTGCGCGAGCGGCTGTCCGGCGAGACCCAGAAGCAAGTAGCCAAAGGAGGCACCAGCGATCCCGAGGCCTACCAGCTCTACCTCAAAGGTCTCTACTACTGGGAAAAGCGCACGCCGGAGACCCTGGGAAAAGCCAAAGACTACTTCGACCAGGCCATTGCACGGGACCCCGGCTACGCCATGGCTTACGTCGGGCTGGCCAACTATTATGTCGCGGCGCCGGACTATAGTCCCATCCCGGAGCGCGAAGCCGCTCCCAAAGCGAAAGTGGCGGCGGAGAAAGCTCTGTCAATCGACGGTTCGTCGGCCGAAGCTCACGCCGCCCTGGCGGGCGCTCTCTGGAGCCTGTTTGATTTCTCCGCGGCGGATGCCGAATTTCAGCGGACACTCGAACTCAACCCGAATCTCGCCAATGCCCATCACTGGTTCGGGCTCTTCCTGTCCTGGGAGGCGCGTCACCCGGAAGCCCTAACCCATCTTCGCCGCGCGGTCGAACTCGATCCTCTGAATCTCCAATACCAATGCAACCTGGGTCAGATCCTGGCCAATGCACGGCAGTACGACTCCGCCGTGGAGCAGTTGAAAAAAACGTTGGAGATGGATCCAAACTTCGCCTATGCCCACGTCGAGTTGCGGCAAATCCACAGGGACCTGGGCAAGGACGACCTCGCCATGGAAGAGTGGAAGAAATATGCGACCCTCAATAACGACCCTGAGGAACTGGCGATCGCCCAGGACACGACCACAGTTTACGCCAAGTCCGGTACGAAAGCAGCCATGGCACGGGAAATCGAGCTGAAGAAGCAGCTGGCAAAACGTCGCTACGTAGATCCCTCGGAGATTGCCTATGACTATGCCTACCTCGGTGACAAAGAGCAAACCTTTGCCTGGCTGGACAAGGCGCTAGCGGAAAAATCCAGCGGGCTGGAGCCGATTAAGATCGTTCGCCCGCTGGAGCAGTGGCACAGCGATCCGCGCTATATCGTACTGTTGAAGCAGTTGGGCTTGCCGCAGTGAGTCGCAGTAGCAGCGGGAAATCGGGTCGCCGACCATCGCGCGGCTTACGTCTCCTAGAGTAGAGATTCTGATTGTTGTCAGTGCGCGATTCCACTCAATACCTGGCGCACCGGTGTGCGGGCGATGCTACGACAGCGAAGACGTATTTCTCCGCTCGTCACCTTGCCGCCATTCGGTCAGCCGTCACTCCATCTTGCGGAATTCCGCGCAGCGAACGGACGATACGATTAATTTCAGACTGGGTAACTCCTGTGGAGTTTTTATAGTTCTTTTGGAGGAAAATAAACTCGACGCTGCCTTCGTCCGAAAAGAGATGAACGACAATTCCATCCTGCCGTATTTGAGGATTGCCTTCCTGAAAGCCCTTGTAGCCTTGATTTTGTAGGTTGAAGATTCCACTGCCAGCCGAATTCGGCAGCGCGATAGACTTAACGATCAGCAGAAATTCCTCTCGCGCAAAGAACCCCCTGCGCAGCCCAGGGGTTCATCTTGTCCGGGGTGAACTTCGTAGAGCGTCTTTACAAAGCTATAGTCTGACTCCCGAATGTTGATTCGATCGCCCCCCGGAGAAACCTTCATCTCGGTGGATCGACTCTGGTCTTATTGGGCTGATCCTTGGGATAGAGCTTGGTCTGAGTCTCGTCAAGATCACTCCACGGGATTTCGAATTCGTAACCGAAGTACGACAGCCTCTTGCCGGGCGTCTGGGAAAGGGACTGGTCTTTCAAATCAGTCGGAGTGACTCTGGCGATTGGGGGAGCTTTTCTTGCTGCGTAAAAAGAGAGTGTTACCGGAACGATCCATTGGATGCCGACGAAGATAACAGCGAGTGCAATGACGACGGTCAGCACAAAACGTCGAATTAATCTCAAACCCGTGCTCCCAGCATACCTGTCCGCAAACACAACGACCTGCACTCGATGCTAGCTTTCGCCACAAGGGACCAAGTTACGTCAGTTCGTGGCATCGAGGGATCGTTGATGTAGTCGGGCGACTACGCCAACCATTGAAGCCGCACACCCGTGAGGTAGCTTCGAGCCTCCCCTCAGGACTTCATAAGCTTGGAGAAGTACCGATTGTCATAATACATCGTGCTGTTATGCACGAACTCGAGTACCTTGTGCATCTTGTCCCGGTCTTCGCGATTCATGTCGTTGAACTGGATCGCGATGCCTGATCCGGGATCGATGCGCGCTACGAATCCCGCGGCCTGAAGCCTCCCATCATCAATCGAGAAAATTACTTTCAATTTCGAGCCGGCGGGCAAGAGCGCGCTGGTTTCCACATAGCAGCCACCCAGGCTGACGTCGATCAGATTTCCCAGCACCGGCACCTCGCCTTCCTGCGGCCGCAACTCGATCGTGACCCGGCACTTCATGCGCGGATACAAGCGGCGGTTCTTGCGCGAAGGCTGCTTCTGTTTTTCGATGTACATGCGGCGGTCGGCTTCGGCGAGCAGCGCCTCCGCATCTTTTCCGTCCTCGGGATACAGAGCCTGTCCCACGCTCAGCGAAAGAATGTCTTCGCTGCACACTTCCTGGCCGGCGTGTCGCGCCAGTTCCCGCAAGTTCTCCGCTTTCTTGGCGGCGGCATCCGCAGTCAGGCCCGGCGCCACCACGACAAATTCGTCTCCACCCATGCGGGCCACGTAGTCGTATTCGCGGCAGCTCTCTTTTAATGCCTGCGCGAACAGGCGCAGCACGCGATTGCCTTCCAGGTGGCCGAAGCGGTCGTTGATCTGCTTGAAGCCGTCCATATCGCTGACCATGACCACCAGGGACGTCGTGTCGCGCTTGCAGCGGGCCAGCTCGCGATCCAGCTGCAGGAACAGAGACCGGGCATTGGGCAATCCCGTAAGGTAGTCGGTGACCGCGGAACTCTCAGCCTGCTCGTACTTCAACGCGTTTTCGATGGCCAACGCCATCTTCGAGCTGATGGCTAGCAGGATGCGCAAGTGGTCTGATGTAAAAGCGTCGGTTTCCGCGTGATAGAGAGCGAGCACGCCTACCACCCCCGCAAGTCCTTCCAGCGGAATGGCCAACGCGGACCGCAATGTGCTGAACTTCGTGGGATCGTTCAGGTACCCCGGCTCGACCGAGGGATTGCCGTTGATGATGGGTTTCCGGTTCTGCGCCACCCAGCCGGAAAGGCCGCTGCCCAGCGGAATGCGCAGCGACGAGAACAGACGGTGGTTGTCCCCGCTTACCAGCTCCGGAACCAGCTCCGCACCCCGCTTTACATAGATGGCAATGGCGTCGTAGGGCACCAGTCGCCTGAGTTTTACCGAGAACACCGAGAGGGTTTCACCCAGACTGAGCGAAGCGCCCAGGTCCTGGCTCAGTTCGAAAAGTGTCTGCGCTTCCTGCCGTGCCGCCGCGATCGAGGACAGGAAAGTGGCTTCTTGGCCGGGAGCGTCCTTGACTGTAATGTCTTCGAATCCCGCCGCGGGCGCGGCCCCGGCTTCCACCTTCAGTTCGGTGGAAAGCGGCATTACAGGGTCGCGTCGGAAGGTTGACTCGACCAGCTTCTCCAGTTGGCGATAGCGTCTTTCCAGAATGCTCACCACTTTGGGATCAAACGATTTTCCCGACTCCGCCGACAGCCGCTTCATCACTTCTTCCAGAGGCAAGGCTCGCCGGTACTGGCGGTCGGAGGCCATGGCGTCGAGAAAGTCCACGGAGGAAAGGATGCGTGCGCCGACCGGAATTTCTTCACCCTTCAGGCCAAAGGGATAGCCCGATCCGTCCCATTTTTCATGGTGGGCCCGCACGATCGGCACCACGGGATAGGGAAAGCGGACCCGTTCCAGGATCTCCGCCCCTACCAGCGGGTGGATTTTCATCTTTTCGAATTCTTCCGGAGTCAGCCGCCCCGGCTTCGAGATGATGTGCTCGGGCACGGCCAGTTTGCCGATGTCGTGCAACAGTGCCGCCGCATGCAGTGCTTCCATCTCACCGGGCGTGACACCCAGTTCCTTGGCTACCTCAATGGCATAAATTCGCACTCTCTGCAGGTGATCGTGGGTGGTGTGGTCCTTGGCTTCAATAGCCAGCGCCAGCGCCTCAATGGTGCGCAAGTGCAAGGTGGCCATTTCTTCCACGTGACGCTTCTCGTCTTCAAGCTTTCCCAGATACAACCGATAAGACCTGTAGATCAGGTAAATAATGGGCACGATCAGCAGCGATGTTTCCCACCCGAACTCGCGGTTGAACCAGCCAATCATCCCGGCGAACGCAGCGCCTACCAGGTAGTAGGGGAACGACCAGAAGTAGCATTCCACCCAGATCCGCCGGATTGACTTCCGCTCAGTGAGCGCGATTACCGCCGCGATCGACCCGGTATTCGCCGCGAAATAAGTGATGGCAGCCAATCCCAGCAGCAAAGGATGGCTCTTGACCTGGGCGCCGGATATCGCCAGATGGTAGACGTTGTACGCTACGGCGATCGACATGGCGCTCGCCGACAAGTTGAAGGTGACCTGAAGCGGACTGGGGCGATCCCGATAGAAACACTGCACCAGGATGGCTGCGGTGGCCAAAGCCAGCGTCTCCGCAAAGCCCAACTCCAGTATGCCCAACAGGATGAACAGAAAGTTCACCGACATAGTGCCGGTGATCCCGGGCAACCGGACCTTAAGTCGGGCTGCCAGAATAGCGAGCAGCAGGTAGCAGATGAACTGAGCGATATTCTTGCTGGTAGGCCGGATGGCTCCGTACAAGAGCACACACGTCCCCGCCACGACGACAAGGCTTATGAATACCTTGGCGCCTAAGCTCAGTTCTCTCCACGACTGAGAGCCGCTACCCACGTCCCTCCGTTATGATTCCTCTTGGCAGTTTGAAAGGGAATCTGCATTCATTGATATCAATTAAAGTGTTCTAATACAATAACTTGCGACGATTGGGCGAAACTTTCGTAACCAAAATTGACTTACTCGGGGCCCGGCGCCTGAACGAACAAATAAGGGCCGCGCTTTCAGCTACTTGTGTCTTTATGTACGCGTCGAGCGTCCCGCTCGCGCAGGCGCAAAATCCGGCCCCCCGGTCATCAAAAAATCCTTGACAATCATTACTGTGTGTAATACAGTGTATTGCATACACTATGCAGCACACGGTAGAAGCGCCAATGAACAACGAAGTCCTGGAGAATCTGCGGCTTGAACTCAGGCGCGGCTGCCTGATCCTGGCGGTGCTCGCTGAGCTGCGTGACGAACGCTACGGCTACACGTTGCGCAAGGCGCTGGCCAGCCAAGGCATGGAGATCGACGAGGGCACGTTGTACCCGTTGTTGCGCCGCTTGGAAAGCCAGGGGTTATTGGTCAGCGAATGGCGTGAGGAGGACAAGCGCAACAAGCGTTTTTACCGCCTGTCCGCCGACGGCAAGCTGATCCTGAAACAGCTGGCCGCCGAGTGGAAGAGCATCAACGCGTCTCTTGACGGAATTCTTTAGGGTTCGCGAGGTCGCAGGACAGTCCGGAAGGACATCTTTTACCAACTCGATTTCTTTAGGAGCAGGTTATGGAATTGATCGATCGCTATTTGCAGGCAGTAAAGTTCGCGCTTCCCCAGGCGCAGCGCGATGACATCATCAAGGAACTCCGCGACAGCATTCTCTCGCAGATAGAGGAGAAGGAGGCGGAGCTCGGCCGGATCCTGGCTGAGGACGAGCAAGTAGACCTGCTGCAGAAGCTCGGCAGCCCGCTGCATCTGGCCAGCCACTATCGCAAGCAGCAGTACCTGATTGGAGCCACTATGTTTCCCATCTATTGGAAGGTGTTGAAAGCGGCGCTGGGCCTCGCACTTCTGGTGCTTGCAGCCGCCAGCCTTGCCACCGCCGCCGCGGGCAAGACGTTTACCGAGAGTCTCGGAGTACTGTTACGCCTTCCCGGCGTCGCGTTAATGGTATTCGCGTGGGTCACGCTGGTCTTCTCCGTCCTGGAGTTCTTTGGCGCCAAATTCCGCGTGCGCCATCGCTGGGACCCGCGCCGTCTGCCGCCGCTGATGAAGAACGACCCTCGCAAATCGAGTTTCGAATTGATCACTCAACTGCTGGTTCAAACCACCTTCGGCGTATGGTGGCTGGCCGGATTGCACTACCAGTACCTCGTCTTTGGCCCGGGGATTGCTTTCCTCAGGTTTGGTCCGGTGTGGCAGACGATCTATCCCCTGTTCGTGGTGATGGTCGTGACCGACCTGACGCTTACGGTAGCCATGATCGTTTGGCCTCGTTGGACGCAGGGTCGGCCGGTCACTCGCCTGGTGATGAGCGTACTCGGCGTCGTCGTTCTCTACTTCCTGATCAATAGTCCTGACTTGTTCGTGGCCTCTGATGCCAGCGCCTCACAACTGCAACTTGTGGCGAAGAACATCAACTACGGGGTACACCTGGGGTTGCTGGTCACCGCGATCGTGAACGTCATCACCATTGTGAGGGAAACCGTCCGGCTGGTCGGCCTACGGCTCGCACACGTGCCGCAGGCGACGGTAGGATCGTGAGATGTGACGGGGTGCGAGCGTCCCGCTCGGGCGTGCATTACCACCGCCGACTCCAGATCACCGAACCAGGCGGTAGCAGCTCAAAACGGCGTCCCCCTGCTCCAGTTTGCGAAAACGTTGCAGGGGCGCAAACCTATCGCCGAGATCGAATCTCTTATCATGTTCAGCGACCGCGACGGTGTCCGGCGTAAGCAGGGGAGATTTCGAGAGCAGTTGCAGGACCTGTACGTAGATCTTCTCCATGCGGTAGGGAGGATCGAGAAAGATGAAGTCGGCAATGAGGTTCTTGGCTTCCAGTTTGCGCAGGGCGCGAGTGACTTCTTCTTTCAGCACTTCGAAGCCCTCCGCCAATCCCAGCGAGTCGAGATTGCGCCGGATCAGGCTGGCGGCCACGGTCGAGGGTTCCACAAAGTACACCTTGGCCGCTCCCCGGCTCAAAGCTTCGATCCCGACCGCGCCTGTGCCGGCGCAAAGGTCGAGCCAGACTTTGCCCTCGAAGACTGTCGGGTTTCCTGCGCCCAGCACATTGAACAGGGTCTCTCGCAACCGGTCAGCCGTGGGGCGCAGGTCCAGACCACGGAGCGAGCGCAACGGCCGGCTGCGAAATTTCCCGGCGATCACTCTCATGATACCGCCTCGCATGGCTCTGCCCAGTCCGGCCTGCCGCAGACCGGCCCATTACGTTGGATTTGATTAAATCGCAACTCCCCGCTCCAATCTGTGGTCTAAACTATATAGAATGGAAGCGGCGGAAAAACCCGCAGGGTTCCCATGAGAAGCTGGTCCATTTCGGTAGGCCGCATTTTCGGCGTTGAACTTCGCATCCACTGGACCTTTTTCCTGCTGCCACTTTTTGTGTGGTATACCGACTACGCCTCCCATCGAACCGACAACGAAGGGCGAGGTCTGGCGCTGGTGGGGATCATCTTCGCCTGCGTCCTGGCTCATGAATTCGGCCATACTCTGGTTGCCCGGCGCTCGGGCATTCGGGCAAAGTCCATCATCCTGCTGCCCATTGGCGGAGTGACGCAGCTGGACGACAGCCAACCCGCGGCCGAGACAACGCTCGCCCCCTGGCAGCGGGACATCCGCATTGCCATGGCGGGGCCGCTGGCTAACCTGCTGCTGGCTGTCATCTCCGGACTCGTCATTTTGGCCATGGCTCCCCAGGTAGACCTGTGGACCTGGCCCTTCATGCGCTCCGGTAATCTTCCCCGGAGCCTGGTATGGGCGAACCTTTATCTCGCTGGATTCAACCTGCTTCCCGCCTATCCCATGGATGGCGGCCGGGTTTTGCGCGCGCTCTTCAGCCGTCACATGGACCCGATTCGGGCTACGCGTCGTGCAGTGTCGATTGGCCAGGCTTTCGCCACCATGTTCATCCTGGGAGGCATGCTTCTGCCCAACTACTGGCTCACGCTGGTAGGGTTGTTCCTGTTCATCGCATCCCAGATGGAAGAGCGCTCAGCAGTCTTTCAGTCGGTGCTGGAGAAGGTGCATCTGGAAGACATCATGCTCACTGATTTTGCCACGCTCTCTCCCGCCGATACTCTGGAAGACGCGCTGGAAAAGGCCGTGCACTGCCTACAGGACGATTTTCCCGTGATTCGCGGCAGCGATATGGTGGGAGTGATCTCGAAACAGAAAATCCTGGAAGCCCTCCGGGCCGAAGGCAATGGCTACGTCCAGGCGGTGATGAATCGGATTTTTGACGTCGCCCAGAAAGGCGAATCCCTGTCATCAGCCTTTCGCAAGCTCACGACCAGGAACCTCAGCATCATTCCGGTGGTGGAAGATCAGCGCCTGGTGGGGATCGTCACCCTGCAGAACCTGATGCACTCGATGGCGCTACTGGCGGAAAGCCGCAAGCTCCGCAAACAGGCATTGAATTCCTGAAATCAGCCGCGGATTTTCACGGATCAGGACTTTAATCCGCCATCCGTGTGAATCCGCGCAAATCCGTGGCCGCTTTTCTCGCTAGAACTTCACCACAAGCCCCACCGAGGGCTCCGCCATGTGTCCCTTGGCGCCGGTAAACAGGTTCTGCACCTTGAAATCGGGCGCCTTGTAAACCAGCCCCCGGTACTGCAACCGCAGAGCCAGGTGATTGGACAGGGAAGACCTGTGAATCAGCGGCAGGCTCGAGAAGAGGCGATAGTCCAGACCTCCGCCATACAGGAAGGCTGGCTGGGTTTGCCGCGATGCCGGAATATAGGTTTGCACGCCGTTGATGCTGTTGGAAGCGTAGCTGGGGTAGAAGACGAGGGCGGCCGCACCCGCAAAAACGAACGGCTCGATTTTTTCGCTCTGATGAAAGCTGAAAACGTAAGACCCGGAGTATTCGCCGATGGTGTTGTGAATGCGATAAGTCAGTGGCGAAGCAAAGTAAATCTGCGAGTTTGCCGTGTGTGAATAGTTGATTTCCACAGAACTGTGTTCCGAAAAACGATACCGGCCGGTGACCAGAACTGCGCCGGAGTCTGTCGGCGTCAGCACCGTACCGTTGCCCGTCGACTGCTTGCTGAACACCGCCGCCCCGCCCAGGCTCACATCGTAGGTGTTGTCTTGCGCCCACCCGATGGATGTGAGCAGAAAGAATGCTGCCATTGCGATGCCGGATCTCTTGAACATCAATTGTCCTCGCGCTTGCGGTCGTAACACCCAGCAAGCTGTTGGAACCAGCCGCAGCTTCCAGGGATGTACCTCGCCGGATCTTATGTTGGTTCGTGGTTCTACATTGTCGTGATACGCGTACGTCCGCGGCCGGTAGCGCCGCCGTCCCGGCGGCCCGGTTGCGGGCAGGATGCCCGCAGGACAGCCGGCGAGACGCCGGCGCTACTTAGCTATAGCTAGAACAGCCGGATCGCTTTTGCCTGCTCCACGGCTGGCACCTTTCTCAGTTCAGCCAGAACTTCCTGAGGCACCTTTCCATCCACGTGCACGACCGCAATCGCCTGCCGTGGAACGTTGGGTTTCGTGGCACCCGGCCGGCGTCCGAGCGAGAAATTCGCGATATTGATCTTGTGCTGGCCAAGAATCGTTCCCACCTTCCCGATCACTCCCGGAACGTCGCGGTTGCGCAGGTAAATGAGATCGCGCTCGAGCGGCGCTTCCACATCAATCCCATCCACATGCAGCAGTCGCGGCGTGTCTTTGTGCAGCACCGCCCCCTTGACCAGATGTTCTCCTGTGGCCGTCTTAAGCAGCACCGAGAGTACGCTGCCCGAGCCACCGCCGGAGCTGTGCGGTTTGCGGGACTCGTGAATGCGCAGCCCCCGGGAGGACGCGATCGCCTCCGCGTTTACGAGATTTGCCTTCTCCTCCAGCGCTTCATTCAGGATGCCTTTTACCGCAGCGTTCCGGATCAGGTCGGTCTTCGATTCCGCGATGTGTCCTGAATAGCGCAGTGATATCTCTTCCAGCGTCCCCTCACTCACCTGCGCCAGAAACGAACCCAATCTTTCCGCCAGCACGACATAAGGCTGCAGTTCGAGATATTCATCGTGCGAGACCGACGGAACATTCACCGCATTCTGAATGACGCCGTGCTTCAGATATTCCTTTACCTGCATCGCGATCTGATAGCCGACGGCCTCCTGGGCTTCGTTGGTAGAGCCCGCAATATGGGGCGTCAGGATGATGTTCTCGACCGCTGTCAAAGGCGAGTTTCTCAATGGTTCGTCGGTGAAAACATCCAGCGCGGCGCCCGCCACCAGACCCTGCTTGACCGCCTGCGCCAGTGCGGATTCGTCCACCAGTTCGCCGCGTGCGCAATTTACCAGCCTCACTCCTCGCTTCATTCTCTTAACCGAATCCGCGTTGATCATGCCCGCGGTTTGCGGCGTAAGCCCGACATGCAAGGTAAGGTAGTCAGCGGCCGCATAAACTTCTTCCAGCTTGGCCAGGCGGATGGCCTGCTCTTTTGCCACCGCGGTCGAGACAAACGGGTCGTGCGCGACGATTTCCATCCCGAAGGCCCGCGCCCGCCGCGCCACTTCCATGCCAATTCGTCCCAAGCCCACGATGCCCAAGGTCTTGCCTCGCAGTTCGGTGCCTTGAAGAGATTTCTTCTCCCACTTCCCGGCGTGCATTAGCTCGTTGGCGCGGCCGATGTGGCGAGCCATGGCCAGCATGAGCGCCAGAGCGTGTTCGGCCACGGCCACAGCATTCGCGCCGGGGGTGTTCATCACGGCGATACCCTTGCGGGTGGCCGCATCCAGATCAATGTTGTCGACGCCTACGCCGGCGCGCCCGATCACGCGCAACTTGCGGGCATGTTCCAGCAGGCCAGCGTCTACCTGCACCGCGGAGCGAACGATGAGCGCGTCTGCCGACTGCAGATGCGCCGCCAGCTTGCCCTCCACCTGGTCCGGCGTGACGATGGTCCAGCGCGGCTCGCGCAACACGTCGATCGCAGATGATGAAATCTTTTCTGCTACCACAACTTTCATAGTTAGGGATCCACTCTCCAAAAAATGGAGATACTTCCGCGGCTGCGCTACTTCCTGCTATCACGCCAGCAAAATCTTTACCAGGAAATGACAGATCGTTGACACCCGCCCCGGAGCCCTTTCGTACCCTAACCTTGGAACTTAAACCAATCTCACGGGTGTCACTATGAAAACAATCTTTCTCGTTCTACTGACAATTTCCGCTCTGGGATGCGGCGGCTACGGCTCCGGATCTGGCACAGGATCCGGCACGATGGCTGCAGGAGCGCCCAGCGTCTCTCCCCCTCTGGTCCCCAACACGGCAACCGCTGGCAGTGCTGCTTTCACCCTGACCGTCAACGGTAGCGGGTTCGTCGGCGGATCGGTTGTCTATTGGAATTCCACGACGCACGCCACAACCTTCGTCACCAGCGGCCAACTGACGGCTGCGATCTCCGCTGCAGACGTCGCCAACGCCGGCACCGTGCCCGTCTACGTGAGAAACCCGGGTGGTACGGGAATCTACAACAACCAGCCCGCCCAGAACTCCAACATGGTGAACTTTACGGTGCAGTAAATCGCCGGGTCACTCAGGCGCCAACCGGTTGTCGTCTTTCCGCGACGCTGCGCGCGTACACTTCCTGCGCCGCGCGCACCGCCGCGCCATACTCCACCGGCTTGCCGGTGACGCTGGCGAGTACATGCTCGAGCGCAGCCAGAATCCCGATGGTATCGAGATAGTCGTAATAGCCGAGGTGCGCGATGCGGAACAGTTTGCCCTTCATCTCGCCCTGGCCATTAGCGACCACCGCGGCAAACGTTTCGCGGAACACCTTGACGATCGCGCTGGAGTCCGTTCCCGCCGGTGACTGGATAGCGGTAAGGGCCGCTGCCGGGGACGAAGCCGCGAACAGTTTCAGTCCCAGGGCCTGCGCGCCGGCGCGAGTCATCTCTGCCGCCAGTTCAGCATTGTTGACGAGTGCTTCGCGTCCCGCTACAAGGTCGCCATTCCCCATCTGCCGGATGAAATCGAGCGCCGCCCCGAGCGCGGCAAATAACGAAGTCGCCGGCGTGTAGGCCGACTCTCCCTTGGCTGCGGCCTTCCGCTCTTTCCGGAAGTCGAAGTAGTAGCGCGGGGACATGGCCGTCTCCATGCGCTTCCAGGCCCGTTCGCTGACCGCGCAATACGCGAGTCCCGGCGGGATCATCAACGCCTTTTGCGAACCACCGATGATGACGTCAATGCCCCAGCCGTCCACCTCGAAATGGGTCGTACCTAGGCCGGTGATGGCGTCCACGACCAGCAAGGTTTCGTCGCCCTGGGCGCGGACGAGTTTCGCAATGCCCTTTACATCGTGCCGTGCCCCGGTGGAACTCTCCGTCGCCTGCACGTAGACGACGCGCGTGTCGGGAGTCAGCTTTTGGCGAATGTCATCCAGCGAAAGGGTTCCGCCGTAGGGTGCGCTGAGCACTTCGACGACGCACCCAAAAGCTTTGGCCAGATCGCGCCAGCGTTCGCCGAACTTGCCCGCGGTCAGCACCAGCACCTTGTCGCCGGGCGAGGTAAGGTTTGAAACCGAACCTTCCATCACCCCGGTCCCGGAGGACGCCAGCACCAGCACGTCGTTCCGCGTACCGATGAAATCTTTCATGTCCGCCAGCACGCGCGTGTACAAAGCGCGGAAGTCGGCGGTGCGGTGGTGCATGGCAAACGAGGCCATGGCAGTCTGGGCCGCCGGAAGTATAGGAGTGGGGCCAGGGGTAAAGAGACGATTCTTACGCAGCATTTACCAAGGAGTCCTTTGGCTAAGGAGATCGATATATTTTACCGGAATCAAATACTCTTCACCACGCGGGGCGGACAAATCAAAATTTGAACGCTTACACCAATTGTCATCCTGAGCGGAGTCAGGCCATTTCGCGAATGGCCGAGTGAAGTCGAAGGACCCTAGTAGCTCAACCGGATCAGGGAGGCGCTGCCTCGGCGGATTGCACACCAGCGATCGAGAAGCAGGTAGGGCGCCTTCGACTGCGCGGCTGCTTCGCGAAACGAAGCCGTCCCTCCGCTCAGGAAGACAACTCCGAGGGCTTTCCTTCTTGAACCTTCAGGTCCTCGGTGCTTTTGCTTCCAGCCGAGGTTGATCTAGCAAACGCTATAATCCTCCCATGAGCCTCAGCGAACAGATCCAGAAAGACATCACCACCGCCATGAAGGCGCGCGACGAGCACCGCCTGTCCACGCTGCGCATGGTCAAGACCGCCCTCAAGAATCGCGAGATTGAGAAAATGGCTCCGCTCGACGACAAGGAATCGCAGCAGGTCCTTACTACTCTGATCAAGCAGCGCAAGGATTCCGTCGAGCAATTCACCAAGGGCGGCCGCCAGGAAATGGCCGACAAGGAAGCCGCCGAAATCACGCTGATCGAAGCCTACATGCCCAAGCCCGCCAGCGAAGACCAGATCGTGGCCGGCGTCAGAGAAGTGATCGCCGAAATGGGTTCGCCCACCATGAAGGAAATGGGGACGGTTATGAAGAATGTTATGGCGCGATTCGCAGAAGCAGGAATTCGTGTTGAGGGAAAACAGGTCAGCGACGCGGTGCGGCGGGAATTGGCGGGAAAATAATCTGGCTTCAACGATACCCGAGCCGCGGACCGTCACTGGTGTAATGGCGAGTAGAGTCGAGAACAGGCGCAGTGACTGTAGCCTCCCGGTGGATATTTGACTTGGCTTTCGCCTCGCCTCCGTTTGGTGTCTGCGAGAACGAAGTTGCATTCCATGGGTCGGCGCGAGATTGCTCTCGATACCAGTTCCTGGAGCAACACGATTACACTCCGTCGAAAATCCCTCTCTTACATTTGCATTCCGTTTTTGGCTGCAGCGAGGTTTATGGGTGTGATGGCGACCTCGTAGCCGAGCTTGCGGAGCGCCTGCGCTAGCCTCCGAGCGTGTCGCTTCTTGGCCTTGGGATCAGATTCGATGCCATGCTCGATGAACCGAAC
>CATPBJ010000196.1 GCA_955652395.1 uncultured Terriglobales bacterium
GTACTGTTCCTGGCGACTCTGGCCGCCTCCCAGGATGTCATTCCCCTCTACCCCGCCACGCCGCCTGCCTCGACGCAGGAGAACTATCCGGAGAAAGAGTACTTCTCGAAAGTGTGGAACACTGAAGTCGTCACCAACGTGACCAAGCCAAGCCTGACAGTTTTCAAGCCTTCTCCAAAGTTGAGAAACGGCACCGCTCTGGTGATCTGCCCGGGCGGCGGTTTTATGGCCCTCTCCATCAACAGCGAGGGTACCGATGTCGCCAAGTACATGGCTGCGAGAGGCGTGACGGCCTTTGTGTTGAAGTACCGCCTCGCACGCACCGGCGAGGACGCCACACAGGAATTTAGCGCGCTGTTTGCAGACAGGCAGAAATTTCAGGAGATGGTAGGGAAGGTCGTTCCTCTGGCCGTTGCAGATGGGTTAGCGGCAGTCACCTACGTTCGGCAGCACGCCTCGGAATGGGGAGTTTCCCCCGACCGTGTCGGCATTATCGGATTCTCCGCTGGTGGAAGGGTCGCTGCCGGAGTTGCCTTCCATTACTTGCCTGAAGGCCGGCCCGCCTTCATAGCCCCGATCTATGCGGGCGGGGAAATATCTAAAGATGTTCCCGTTCCGGTGGACGCTCCGCCTATGTTTGTTGCGGCTGCGACCGATGATCAACTCGGACTCGCGCCGGAAAGCGTTGCCTTGTACGAGAGGTGGACGGGCGCTCATAAATCGGCAGAACTGCACCTGTACGCGAAGGGTGGCCACGGCTTCGGAATGCGCAAGCAGAACCTCCCTACGGATCATTGGATTGACAGGTTCGCCGATTGGCTGGAGTTACAAGGGTGGTTAAAGAAGTGACTACCGCGATTTGATGCGACTCGTGGGGTTCCGGCTCGTTCGTCGCGCCAATTGGACTGGGCTTTCAGGCAAACGTCAACTGTCGAAATATCGCGATAGCACTCACCACGGGGTTCTGAGCGCAAATGCTTGAGCGCACAGGTGTACAATGTTCCTCGTTTTCGGAATCAACAATGGCATCTCGGCCACTAGGCTGTTCCTGGTCTGCGTGTCCCATGTCACATCGTACTCCGTTTCTCGTAGTCTTCATCGCGGTGATGCTCGTACCTGCCGGGGCCACGCAGAACGGGGCGCAACCCGTGACCGGTGCTCAATCTACCGTTCACATCTTCGACTACGACTCGAAGCAACCGCTCGACATCGTCGATAAAGTCGTCGAAGAAACACCCGACGCGGTTATTCACGACATCACCTACGCCAGCCCCAAAGGTGGGCGGGTGCCCGCGTACCTGGTGGTTCCCAAGGCAAAGGGGCCGTTCGCGGCCGTCCTATTCGGGCATTATGGGTTAGGTCTGCGCTCGGAGTTCATCCCGGAAGCCAAGCTCTATGCTAAGCCAGGCGCAGTTTCTCTGATTCCCGACTATCCGTGGGACCGCCCGGAACCCTGGCGGAAGACCGTATTCCACTTCGACAAGCCGGAGCAGGATCGCGACGTTTACATTCAGGCCGTGGTTGACTTGCGCCGCGGAATCGACCTTTTATTGACGCGCAGCGATGTGGATTCGAAGCGGCTTGCCTACGTCGGCCACAGCTATGGCGCGCAATGGGGTAGCATTCTTTCGGCGGTGGACAAGCGAATGAAAGCCACCGTGCTGATGGCGGGAGTGGCGGAGGGCGCAGATCTGGCTCTGCGAAGCAATGATCCCGATCTCGTCGAGATGCGAACAAACGCACCTCCAGGGCTAGTTGAAAAATATGTCCAGGGCACCAGTGACTTGGACGCCATTCGATTTGTCCGGCACAGTGCACCCGTCGCGCTGCTGATGCAGTTCGCTAATTACGAACGATATTTCGATAAAGCCTCAGAGCAGCATTACATCGATGCCGCTGGCGATCCTAAACAAGTGCTGCGCTACGACACCGGCCACGAACTGAACGATCCGCAAGTGTTGCGGGACCGCTACGAGTGGCTTGCGCAGCAGATTGGACTCCGGTCGAATCTCCAGCCGTGATCAGCCCAAGGGAAAGCGTTCGAGCGTGTCCGATTCTGGTTATTTCTGACAGCTTAGGTGGCCGGGGCGGCGATTTCGTCGATTGCTGGTGCAAAATCGCTATTGCATCCCTCTTCCGAGAGGACAATTCAAACGTGAACGAGTGGATTGAACACGACCACGCCGCCAGCTATCTCAGCGCTGCCGACAAGGTTCCACACCGATCGGTCGCCGGAAGATTAGGGAAATGCCGTATAAGAAGCTCTGTTTGATGTGCAACGATCCTGCCTATGGAGATTTCCGAACCGGGCTGAGGCATAATACCGGCCATGTGTGTCCTTGGTTTGCTCTCGCATGATCTCGCCAAATCGTCGAGCAACCAGTATGAAGAGTGCGAGGACACTGACCCGTCCGGTGTGTTGCGAGATTTCTGATCAGCGCGCTGACGAGAGAAATGAAGAGATCCACGGCATAAAAATGAAAGCTGCCGTGGCGAAGCGCTGAGTCTGTACAATTTGGTAGGTGGACATGCTGCTGAATAAAGTAGAAGCCCGCGTGCTGGGCGCGCTCGTTGAGAAAGACATTACCACTCCAGATTACTATCCCCTATCGTTGAACGCGCTGGTCAACGCTTGCAACCAGAAGAACAACCGCGAACCGGTGATGAATGTAGATGAAGACGCGGCGCGGCAGGCGCTTGATGCACTGCATGCCAAGAACCTCGCGGGACCGGCCAGCGGCGCCGATAGCCGTGTGACCAAGTACGAGCATCGTTTGCAAGAGGCTTTCAACTTCAACCGTGGCGAGACGGCTATCCTGTGCGTGCTGTTGCTGCGCGGTCCGCAAACACCCGGCGAGCTTCGTGGACGCACCGAGCGCATGCAGCGCTTCGAGTCTCTCGACGAAGTCCAATCCACTTTGCGGCGCCTGATGCAGCGCGAACCACAATTGGTCAAAGCGCTGCCCCGCCAGCCGGGCACCAAGGAAGCGCGTTACATGCATCTGTTCTCCGGGGACATGGAGGACGTCAGCGAGGCAAGGGCTCCCTCGCCAGCGATCGCCAACAACCCAACCGACAACGAGCGGCTCGCGCATTGGGAAGACGAAGTCCAGGCGCTTCGCAAAGAAGTCGCAGATCTGAAGCAGCAGCTTGCGAGTTTCCGCAAGCAATTCGAGTGAGCAGCTCCCGCGCGAATTAGAGAAGTTTCACTTGCTCGCCGGTTGGCACGCGCCTGAGCCGAAATTTCTGAACAGTTTTCCGAGTAGGCGAGAATCCATTCAGAGTCGATTCGAAGGCCAATACGTGCACAGCGCAAGGATATAATGGAGCGCGCGGATGGCCCTCACCTCCGGCACCAAACTCGGCCCGTATGAAATTCAATCGCCGCTGGGTGCCGGCGGCATGGGCGAAGTGTATCGCGCCCGTGACACACGGCTCGAACGCACGGTCGCGGTCAAAGTCTTGCCGACTGCGATGGCGGCCGACGGCGACCGCCTGCAGCGCTTCGAGCATGAAGTTGGAGTTGCTTCGGACGCCTACTTCACTCCCACCCGGTACAGATCCGAAAACGTCCGCACATAGTGACCAAGTTGTGAGCGCAAAAGCCTGCTTACAGCAATGATCCGGGTGGAAGCGTCGCAAGGAAGGGGACCATCGTGATCCGCCACGCCAAGGCGAAGGCGGCCCAAACCCGCAACTGTTTCACCTCAGGCAACCTCCGTTCAATCCCCCATCGAACCCGGTCCGCCGGTAAGAGTGTTGTGTGCGGTGGCGATTTTCCAACTGCCTTCCTGTTTTGTGACCGTCAATGTCATCAGCGCAGTTCGTTTTTGCGGCTTGCCGTCCTCGGTGTACGAAGCATTCCAAGCGACGTGCGCCACAGCAACGTCGGGATGCACGAATCGCACCCACACTTGCTCGGGCACGAGCCGACTACCTTTGTAGTAATCGGCCAACAGGTCTTTGTGGTAGCTCACAATCTCGCTGCGACCCTTCAGCCACTTGCCCGTAATGACGACGAAGTCAGCGTCTTCGGTGAAGAGGTCGCCGAAGCCGGGCATTCCCGGTTCATTCCAGCTTTTCGCAAAGGCGGCAACCACTCCCCGAATCGCTGACTCATTTTGGCTCTTGGTTTGAGCTATCGCCGTGTTACTCAACCCCAGCAATGCGGCACAGACCAGCGTGAGAGGAAGGGTTCGCATCGGTCTTCTCCTGATCGGAATTAATGCGGCCAGTATGGCGCGGAATCTTACGTTAGTTAAATCGGGCAAGTCAATGAAAGCGGAGGCCTAGGCGAAGCCTACAGAGCGTAGGTGGCGAAACATCGCGATATCACTCACAACCCCAGAATCGGCTAGTCACTTGGCGAGACGTCGGCGGAAGTACTACGGGAGCTCTTGAGCGCATTCGTGTCGCGGTCACATCAATCAGTAAACATCGAGATCGTGACCGGCAATGAC
>CATPBJ010000197.1 GCA_955652395.1 uncultured Terriglobales bacterium
GCTCCAGTTGGTCGAGCATTTCAAAGTAGCTCTTCAAGTATTCCGGACGTTGTTCCGCCAATTCGCCGTACGCCTGTAGCAGGACCAGCGGTGGCGGCGTTGTGTCTTTTTGACCCGGAGCCGGATTCAGATGGATCAGGTCCGGTAAGGCTCCTGTGGCTTGCTGAAAGGCGGCCTCCGGAAACGGTTGGTCGGGCCGGCTGAGAATCCGATGATTCGTAATGCTGGAATGCGAAATTTCCTGCACGTCCCGCTTTCGCATGTGACAGCCGGCGCAGTCATCAGGGGGCTGCTGGTGCTGGCGGACGTCCAAAGTCAGGGTGCAGCTCTTCTCGCTATGGCAGGTCATGCACTTGGCTCGGAAGTACGCAGGTGCTTCTCCCCGGGAAGGCTCCACGTGAGGATCGTGGCAGCTGATGCACCCCAACTTTCCGCCGCTCGCGCGGTAGCACTTGCTGAGCGTCATGGAGTAGTAGTGTTCAAGCAAGTCCGACTGGGGCGGCGATTCGCGCTTCGGCGGAACCATCATGATCGATAGCGTGTCGTCCAGCGGGGTTCCGGGACGGAAGTCCTTAAAGTCCTTGCCTGGCTTCAGTACCCGCACGTCTCCGGTCTGATGGCACGACATGCATATGTTGTCAGCCAGGGCGGTTGAAAGATGTGCGGGGTTGACGATTGTCGGATCGGGCCCCTGGTCGTTCTCCAAGCCCATCTGCATCGCCAGCACATGCGAAAGTCCCGGCCCGTGACAGTTTTCGCAACCGATAGCTAGTTCCGAGAATGGAGGGCTTTCGAAACGGCCATTTCCCTCCGGGATCGCGCCGGGCCGGCCGCTGTGGCAGAAAATGCAGGCGGGCAGAATTGGGCGATTGAAGCCGTAGTTGCTAAACTCATAGCCCGGCGATAGTCCCCAGCTTTGGGTCTTGGAATAAAAGGATAGAGGAGCCTGGAAGAGGTAGTCATCCCGTTTTAAGAGTCCGCCGAAACCATTCTCTCCCGCCCCTATGATCCATTCCAACTTGTGGCTATCGCGGTAGATTTCCTGGCCGTCCGCTCCCTTTTCGTATTCTGTTTGATAGAGCTTTCCGTCCCGTACCTCGACTTCGATGTGCGCGTTGGAATTTTTGTCCGGAACAGAAGCCGGGGCGTGGATTGTTTTCAGAAGTGCAGGCGTAACCAGTGACATGGAACGGCCCATGCCAGTTTTGGAAAATTGTTTATAGATGTCTTTATGGCATTGGGCACAAGCAGCCGACCCGGCATATTCGGCGCCCGGAGCCGGTTGAGTTGCAGGAGCAGAGCTTTTCGCGGCTTTCGCGTAGGCAAGAATGGCACCCACCACCACGATCAAGGAAAGCGCGGTCACCATCAAGAATCCGGGCCGAAAAAACACAGAAACCAGCAGCGCCCGAGACCCGGGTTTTCGAATACTCATTCACCCTTCCGTGTTTCCGACTTGGTCGCCCGCTTCACGGACCAAGATTTGACTCGAAATGCCCGCGAGGGCAAGCGCCGGAACCGGATCGGGCTTGCCCCCGATTCTTCCGCGAGAATTTCTTCGCGCAATTTGGTTACCTGAGTGAAGAAACACCGTTTCCAGGAAGCGAAATCTCGGCCTTGGGCCTGTCGGGAACTGGCTTCCACTCCAGCAAAGACTGCTGAACCCATCCCACGCTTTTTTGCTGGTGACACAGGAGACACGCATTGGGGCTATCTTCCTCGCCAAAGTGCCGGGTCATCTCGGCATTTGGGATGTCGTCAATTTGATGGGTGCGGGCGCGAAACACCAGGGCATCCATAATACGCGGCATGTGGCAGGAGACGCAGCGGCTGCCTTCCGATTCCGCTGGGTGATGAGAATGCTGCGCCGCGCGGGCGCTGTCCTGGAACTGGGTGTGGCATCCCGTGCACATGAGATCAGGCTTGTCCGGAAACTTCAGGGCGGTGGGGTTGGAAGCGGAATTGTGACCGTGAGGGTCATGGCAGGTTCCGCAGCTCACTTGCCCTTTCTTAAAACACTGCGAACGTTCCAGGGCTTCCACCATGAAGGTCGTCTGCCGGAAGCGGCCGTCCTTGTAAAAACCCTTGCGGGAGAACTCGCCGAATGGAACGCTCACATGATTGGGGAAAAAATCTCCCGAACTCGAATAATTCAATTCCCCTGCAGGACCTGGCTTCCGGATCGCCGACTGCTCATGACATTGCGCGCAAATCGCGACCGAGTCACGATTCCCGGCCTCGGGGAAATTGACTGGCGGATCCAGCGGGGTCTTGGAGTAAAACTGGTTCTCCGCCTTCTCGACGGCGTGCTGAGCCGAAGGACCGTGACACATCTCGCAACCAATTCCTGGCTCTTTGAATTCCAGATCGTTGGGCGCGAAGCCCCCTCCTTTCAAATTTCTCAATTGGCTGGTGTGACAGACGGCGCAAATGGCCTGGTAGCTGGTGGAGCCATCGAGTTTTTCCCACGTGCGCAGATCGGCACGCTCGCTTTCCGGCCCATCAATAACCTTCCAGTAATTGATCCATCGTTTTTGTAGCAGGTTGTATTGAATGGGGAAAACATGAATCTCGCCGTTGGGCAGCTTGGTGGCGTAAGCCTGCTGAAATTTTGACCCGATAGTGTAGTCCACGGGGTAGGCATGCCACTTGCCGTCCGACTGCCAAATATCGAAATAGTGGCGGCCCTCACGAATCGTCATGCGCGCGAACAAACTTCGTTTCCCGGCCCGGCTGACTTCCACTTTCCCGTCCCGATATTCGGTCTTGTCGCCCAGATAAAACTGATTGTTGGTCTTGAAATCGCCCAACACGTTTTGTGGCGCATAGGGACGGAACATCCTGGACATGCCAGTCTGTGACCATTGTTGGTAGATGCCGGCATGGCATCCACGGCAAGACTCCGAACCGAGGTAAGCCGATGGCGGATGAACCCGGGCCGCGGTCTTCGCCGTAGCATCTTCGGGGATTCCCAAGTCGGTTCTTCCGCGATCTTCAGCCTGCTTCAGGAAGGTTTCGAAGGCAACGCGTGAGTCGGGATAGAGCATTTGGTAAATGCTTCGCAGATTGTCGAGCGCCTTGGGCGCGAGCTCACCGCCGGAACGGTAAGCTGCAGCGAAGTTGTTTGCAGCTTCGGATGATTCGCCCAAGGCAAGTTGAGCCAATCCTCGCAAGTACGGAATCTCGATGTCAGCGGAGTTCAGGCGCTGAGCCTCGAGCAGCGAAGTGTCCGAAGCCTTCAGCAGTGGAGTGCGTTTTTTTTCTGCCGGAAGAGTAAGGGCTTGCTGCAGCAGCGCGCGGCCTTGGGAAAAGTTGGCGGACGCCTTCAGCTTGCGCTGCAATTCCGGCCAATTCTCCTCCGGCACCGATCCTGGAGACCCAAAGCGGTCGAGGTCATCCAACGCTTCCTGAGCGTGAACGACTGCCGCCGCGTTGCGATCTTCGCGTGCTTCCACATCGGCCACAGCAACGAGAAGGAGCGGATTCTCCGGCAGCAGGACGAGGGATTTCTCAGCGTACATCAGACCCGGCCCATAGTTCCCCAGATCAAAACTGCCGCGAGCCGCCACCTCGTAAGCTTGCGCCAGAAAAGCCGACTGCGGAAAACGGGCTAGGAATGCCTCGGCCCGCGCCAGCATCTGCGCGGGGGGAGCTTGGCGAAAGAGTTCGAGAAAAGCGGCACGCTCGGATTCATCGCTGATTTGATCGGTGATGGTCGAAAGGCTGCGCTTCTGGATGGAGGGATTGGCATCAATGTCCTGACCCCCGAGAGGACGAAGCGGACAAAGCAGGACTGCGATCAACCAAAACCGCTTGCTCATTGCAGTTCACACGAGCCAAAGGTCATAACCCAGCAACCCAAGGTCATCGGCAATTGTGGCGCCCCTTGGGTCGTCATATTAACTTTGCGGTAACTATTCTAGCGCAGCGCTTGCGCCCCGCGAAGTGAATGAGGGGAGTGTGCCCAGGATTCCACAGAATCTATTCCTGGAATTTTGCACCGGGACGTACGACGCGTATGAAATGGTCGGTGAACGTCGCATGCACATTAGGGATCTCGAATTTTGGCATGTGGCAGGATACACAATCCTTCGTACCCACTTTGCAGGCTGGTTCAAGGTTTGCAGACGGTGGACTATCCGGCCCGGCGTGACACTTCAGGCACTTGGCATCGTAGGCCGTCGAATCGCGTACCAGCGGCTCATGAGGATCGTGGCAAGCCATGCAAGTAATCCGGGGATCGCCGCTCGCGCCCCAGCAAAGGCTCCTTTCCAGCCGGTACGGCTGGAGCCGAATACTCGAGATCCCCATATGCCGTGGCATGAACAGGGCAACATCGACCGGGGTACGATGACAGGCGCCACAGAAATCCACAGAATCGACGGGCGACAGCCGTTCCGGATTCAACATCGTACCGGCCGCACTCTGATCGGGCTCGGTTTCCTTCGCTGTGACGTGCTGGAGACCGGGACCGTGACAAGCTTCGCAAGTGACACCAAGCATGGCGTGTTCAGGATCAAATTTGCCGGATACGGTGGAAGCGGTGGAATGGCAGCCAAAGCACCGCCGGATGGTCTCGTGGTCGATGGGATCGCCGAGGGCCTGCGAAATATGACTCGGGGCTGCGGCCTTATGGCCCGGCGTGATGTCCAGTCCGCCCCGACCGGGGTAGTAGCTGAGCCGGCTTTCCAGAAAGACGTCATTCTGTTCGAGAACGTAGGTTTGAGCATCCGCTCCAAAAACCCAGCCCACCGTTGCTGACACAGTGCTCGTCTTGTCTTTTACAGAGATCTTGGTTTCGCTGGGTCCCGGCGAGAGGATGTAGTCGTAGGTTTCGTCCGAGAATGACAGACGCCCGCGCTGCTGCAGATGCGCCAAATCAGAGGGAAAGCGGGCAGCATTGAACATCGGGGTTTTCTGCTGCGAGGCCGCTATTTCGGCATGACACTTGGTGCACGCACCAGGGCCTACGTATTCACCGAATGACGGCGTTCCCTTGGTTGGCCACCAGCCTGCAGCTTGCCACCTGTCCGGCGTGGCCATGGAGAATTTTGCCCCCGCGGCATCCTGCCCGGCTACGCAAATGGCGCAGCTCGCCACGAATAATCCAATCCCGAGGAGTTTGATGGAGCGGAGGTTCATGAGAATGCCGCATTGTAACGCCGTTTTAGAGTGTCGCGTTGACACGGGGAGTACAATCCTGTTCCGTCGTTGGTCGCGTTCAGTAGCTTGACTCTTCATCAAACAATCTTCATCAAACATGAGGTGGCGAATGACGCCAAGTAAAGGAACATCCAGACGTGATTATCTGAAACTCATGGCTGCCGGCGCAGGTTTGGCCGCGACAGCACCGGCGAGCTGGGCCCAGGAAGCCGTCAAGAAGACGATGGCGGCGGACCCGCAGGCACTGCCGCCCGATCATGACCGCCGGATTCAATGGTGGCAGGAAGGAAAGTTCGGGATGTTCATTCATTGGGGACTCTATAGCGTGATCGGCCGTCACGAGTGGGCGATGGAAATGGAGGGCATTCCCATACCGCAATACGAACTGCTGGCCAAACACTTCAACCCCAAGCCCAACGCTGCGCGCGAGTGGGCCAAGCTGGCCCGGCAGGCGGGGCAGAAGTACATGGTCATGACCACCAAGCACCATGAGGGCTTCTGTAATTTTGACACCAACCTGACTGACTATTGCGCGCCAAAACAGGCCGCGGGACGGGATCTTGTCCGCGAGTTTGTGGAAGCTGCGCGCGGAGAGGGACTACGAGTCGGCTTTTATTACTCGCTGATGGATTGGCACCATCCCGACGGCGCCTTGTGCGCCACCGACGAAGCAGCGCGGCAACGCTTCGTCGCATACACCCACGGCCTGATCCGTGAGTTGATGAGCAATTACGGCAAGATCGACGTTCTCTGGTACGACGTCGATTGGCCGCTCTCGGCGGAACAGTGGGAATCAGAAAAAATGAACCAGATGGTATTCGAACTCCAGCCCGATATCATCGTCAACAATCGCAATGGCCTGCCGGGGGACTTCTCGACGCCGGAGCAACATATCCAGGCTGCGGCGAAGGGACGAGCTTGGGAGGCCTGCATGACCCTGAATGACAGTTGGGGATATCACAAGGCCGACGACAACTGGAAAACTCCCAAGACCGTGGTGAACAACCTGATCACGTGCGCACACGGTGGCGGGAACTATCTTCTGAACATCGGTCCCGAGCCCGATGGCTCCATACCGGAGGAAACGGTTGCGATTTTGCAGGCCGTGGGTAAGTGGACCGGCCCTAACGCAACTGCAATCTACGGCACCGAACGCAGCAGCTTTAATAAGCACGTGTATGCCAACTTCACGCAGCGCGGGAACACGGTATACGCACACGTTGATGATTGGCCAGGAGACACGCCCGCGGAAAAATGGTTGTCGTTTTACCAGCCGCCGAGCGTGATTTCCTTTGGGGGTTTTCGAACGAAAGTAAAATCCGTTCATCTACTGTCCGGCAGGAAACCAATCGCCTTTACTCAGGACGACCTGTCTCTGCGGCTTACCGGACTTGCTGCGGTCGCGCCCGATCAACCCGCCACCGTGATCGTAATAGAGTGTGAGGGAGAGCCGGTCATGGACCGCGACTCCGTGAGAAAGAATCGCCCGCGCTTCAAGGTTGGAGCAAGTTGAAGTTCAGTCAGGATTACGGCGGAAGTACCGCCACCGCTGTTATTTCTGCGCGCTCGCCACGAAGCGAATGGCCTGGTCGATATCCGGGTCTTGCGGGGTGAGTTTTTTCGCTTCGAGGAGTTCGGCGAGTCCGTTCTTCAGATCCCCGGAACGGCAGTAGGTGAGGCCGAGGTCCTTGTGCAGGAGAGCCAACGCGCTGCACTTCCCGCAAACCTGCAAACCCTCTTTTAACTGGGCAATTGCTTGCGGCCAGTCGTGCGCGGCCGCGGCCGAGAGAGCGAAATTGCCCAGGGTTTGGGCGCGATCCATAATGTGCTTCTGCGACTGCAAGGTATCAAACCGCTGCTGAAATTGTTGTGCCTCCTGTGGATCGGACTTTGCCAGTTGGCGGGAGAGATTGTAGAGAGCCTCGCCGTGATCGGGTTTGATCTCCAGGACCTGTCGCCATTCCGCGATGGCTCCATCACGATCACCGCTGTGCAGCAACTGCTGTCCCAGGACGAACAGCGTATCGGGGTTCCTGGGGTCGAGCGCAGCTGCCTTTTGCAGCATCTGAACTGACGCTTCGGCGTTGGCCGCCGATTTTTCAATCAGACCGAGTAAATACCAGGGCTCCGAGGATCTCGGGTCCAGACGCGTGGCGGTTTCGAGTTCGGGCTTGGCGTCGCTGTCTCGCCGCAGGTCGAGCAGCACGCGTCCCTTATTGTAGTGAGCCGCGGCGGCATTCGTATCGAGACGTATGGCTTCCGAGAACTCCTCGAGGGCGCCTTCCAGATTGAACTGATCGGCCAGCGTGATTCCCAGGTTGATATGCGCGCCCGGAGACTTGGGATCGAGCGCGATGACCTTGCGAAAATAGGTGACGGCCTCGTCTCTCCGCTCCATGCGGGCGAGTACCATACCGAGCGCGGTGAGTGCCTGCGAATTGTCCTCCCCGATTTTTAGCGCGCTCCGCAGTGCCTGCTCCGCCTCCGGAAATCGCGATTCGGCTGCCAGGACTAGGCCGAGATTTACGAAGGCCTGCGCGTACTGCGGATTATTCTCGGTCGCCTGACGAAGCCGTTTCTCAGCCTGACTGTTCTTTCCTTGTTGGCCATAAAGCACGCCCAGATTGGCCTGCGCCTCCGCATTTTGGGGGTCCAGTGCGATCGCCGCTTTCAACTCCCTCTCAGCATCCGCGTCCTGGCCGGCTTGCAGGCTCAAGAAGCCGAGCTGATTGTGGGGAGCAGCGAGCGAGGGATCGAGCTGGATGGCCTGTTCTAGGACGTCGCGCTCCTCGGCAATGTTACCCAAACGGTCAAGGGCCAGAGCCAGGTCGTAACGGGTGCGCGCGTTTTTTGGGTCTTCGACGATCGCCTGACGGTAAAGGTCGACCGCCCGTTGGGCGTCTCCGGACTGAAGATATTCGTTAGCCTGGTTTACCTTGGTGCCTGCGACATCTTCTTTTACCGTCGCCTGCTTCTTTTGTTCAAACACCTTCAATTCTTGCCGGGCTTGCTCTTCCTGCCCCAGGCTTCGCAGCACCGCGGCCAACTGAAAACTTGCTTCGCTGGATGAAGGCTTGAGTTGCACGGCCTTCTCCAACTGCCGACGAGCTTCTTGCTTCTTTCCCAACTTGGCCAGCACGAAACCCAGGTTGTAGCGCACATCGTAGCTGTTTGCGTTCAGCGCGACCGCCTGTCTGAGCATGGTTTCCGCTTCCGTGTAGTTTCCCAAACCGCGATCGACGACGCCTGTTAGATAGAGCGCTTCGAAATCATGGGGCTTTCGCCGGTAATATTCGCTGATCAAGGGCAACGCAATGTTGAACTCGGCCAGAACCGCCAGAGCTTTTACATACGAAAGGCGAATCACATCTTCGTTGGGGGCGAGGCGATGCGCTTCCTTGAACTCCTCGGCCGCTTGCCGGAATTGATTCTGCTGCGTGTAGGCGATTGCTAGGTTGGAGTGCGCCTCCGCCGACGACGGATCTTGCTTCACCAGATTCGTAAGCACCTGAACCGCCTCGCTCACATTTCCGTTTTTCGAGTAGGCGACGGCGAGATCGTTCTGCAAAATGGCGACCGGAGGCGCGTCCTTGAGATAGGCGATGGCCGCCGAGTACCTCTTTTGCGCGATGAGCGCTTTCGCAAGCCCGTCAATCGCCGGAACTGATTTGGGGTCTGTATTCAGCGCAAGCTTGAATTCATCGATGGCTGTGTCGTCCTGGTTCAACTGGCTGAGCGCGACCCCTAACGCTATGTGGCTTAGAGGATTTTCAGGGTTCAAACGGGTAGAGACTCGAAGCTCCCGAGCGGCACGCGCGGGTTGGTTGCTTTGCAGAAGAGCGAGCGACAAGTTGAAGTGGGCTTCCCAGGAATTGGGATCCAAATGCAGGGCCGACTCGAAGGCGGAAATCGCGCACGATATCTTCCCCTGCTGCCCAAAATATGCGCCCAGGGCGTCGTAGGCTCCTGCCGACGGATGCGCCTTGATTGTCTGATCCAGTTCCGCCGGACCCTTGCAAGCGGCAACATCCTGCGCGGCCAAGTTCTGGCTATATGAGGGGAAAACAAAGGACGAAAGCGCGAGCCAAGCCAGTCCCCGCGCGAAATTCCATCCCACCATTCACGACTCCCAGAAATATCTCTACCGCGCTCAATCGTAGCAGAACAGAAGTTCGTCCATCCATCGATGGTAACGGTTCGGTAGTGGGCTCAGTTTGTCCCCCATACGAGGCGTCAGGTTGAGCTTGCAAAGCATCTGTGAAGAGAATATGCAGTCGGCTCGACATTGTGACAGTACGCGCGAGATCCTTCGAGACTAAAAGTCTCTCACGATGACTGCCTGGGAGGGGATCGGTTGAAACTGGGCCACTACCGAAGGTTCTGCCTCGGCCTCGGCAGGAGCCATGAGCGGTGCGTCCAAATAATGGGTTATGATCGGCGAGACAGATGATGAGTCGGCAGACGCGGGAATCAGGGCGCACAATTCATGCCACGATCCTCATTCTTGCCCTGGTCGTTCTGGGCAGAGGTAAGCTTGCGTGCGCCCAGGGTGTGGCGACCGGCGGCACCGCGGTCCCAGCCCGCCCCCTCCCTCCGGGCATGAAGGCACCCACCGTGAACTACGAAGACCTCGCGGTCCAGGCTGGCCTCACGGGTGTGGAAGTCTCCGGGGCAGACCATGGAAAACAATATATCGTTGAGTCCACGGGAACGGGGGTAGCAATTTTCGACTATGACAATGATGGTCTCCCCGACATCTTTGTGGTGAATGGCGGTCGCCTGGGCGACGGTGCGCAACCCAGGCCTTTCCTCTATCACAACCTGGGTAGACTGAAATTCGAAGACGTTACTGAAAAAGCGGGAATCACGAGTACCGGCTGGGGCCAGGGTATCTGCGCGGGTGACATCGATAATGACGGCAACACCGACCTGTTCGTGACCCAATGGGGACAGAACATCCTGTACCGGAATCAGGGCAATGGCACGTTTCGCGACGAGACCAAAGAACGCGGTCTGCTTGCGTCCAAGCGCTGGAGCACTGGTTGCGCCTTCCTCGACTTTAACCGCGACGGATATCTCGACCTGGTAGTCGTCCACTACGTCGCCTTCGACCTGGCACACACTCCGCGGCCTGGAGATAAAGCGCAGTGCCAGTGGAAAGGATTGCCTGTCCTGTGCGGTCCGCGCGGTCTGCCTCCCGAAACGGTTTCCTTATATGAAAACGACGGACACGGGCATTTCAGCGATGTTTCCGACCGGATTCATATTACGGGCCCCCAGGACTACTACGGATTCACCGCGCTCACTGGCGACTTCGATAATGATGGGTGGCCTGACATTTACGTGGCCTGCGATTCCACGGCCAATTTGTACTACCACAACCTGGGCGGCAAGACGTTCGAAGAGATCGGAGTTCGTTCCGGTCTTGCGTATAACGAAGATGGACGGGAACAGGCAGGGATGGGAGTGAGCGTAGCCGACTTCGACGGCGATGGGCTGCTGGACATCTTCAAGACAAATTTTGCCGACGATACCCACACCCTCTATCGCAATCAGGGCAATAACAGTTTTGAGGACGACACGATAGGGTCCGGCCTTGCGGTAAATACTAAGTACTTGGGATGGGGCACGGCTTTCCTCGACTTTGACAATGATGGCTGGAAGGACTTGATCGTCGCCAATGGCCATGTGTATACCGAGGTTGACGAGGCTCACACTGCCGAACATTTCAAACAGCCCCGCCTTCTTTACTGGAACCGCGGAGATGGCCAATTTTTTGATCTTTCCTCTCAGAGTGGACCCGGCGTTAGTACCCCGCACTCTTCGCGGGGTCTCGCCGTCGGGGATCTGGACAACGACGGTGACCTGGAGATTGTCATCGTCAATATGGGTGAAGGACCGTCTCTGCTGAAAAATGTTGCTCCACTCACCGGGAATTCGCTGCTGGTTCGAGCGCTGACTTCCGGGAGGGACGCGATCGGGGCGCGCATCACGCTAACCGCGGGCGGACACAAGCAGATTGACGAGATCCGCAGCGGCGGCTCTTTCATTTCGCAAAGCGACTTCCGGGTACACTTCGGCATGGGAAAAGCAACCGTGGCTGACTTATCGGTACGCTGGCCGGATGGCAAGAGCGAAAATTTCACGGGGGTTGCCGCAGGCCAGATCGTGACCATCGAACAAGGCAAGGGCATAACCCGCAAACAGCCGTTTACCTCTCTGAAAAAATAGTTGGGAAGTTATCGCGTCGGCTCGCGGACGGTAAGTATCTGGTCCGCCGCGATCGACTCGAGACGTTGTACCTTGCCGCTCGGCCAGGTAATCTCGAGCAGTTTAATTTTCTTCGATGATCCCAGGCCAAAATGCGCTCGCTTGTCGCTTGCGGATAGATAACTTCCGGCAGTGCTCACAAATGCAAATCGCTCCGATCCGTTCTCGGCCACCAGCCGGAGTTTGGCGCCGATTCCATCCCGGTTGCTGGCCGAGCCAATCAGGTTGACCAGCAGCCAGTGATTCCCGTTGCCCCCGTGATTGCGGAGAATAATAGCCGGGCCATCATTGCAGTTGATGGCAACGTCGATAAAGCCGTCGTTGTCGAGGTCTCCAAACGCGGCGCCGCGGGCGGCGATGGCGATTTGAAATGCCGGACCGCTCTGTGACGATACATTGCGGAATCGACTCCCGCTGTTTCTCAGTAGAAGGGGCGGTTCACGGTAACGGAGACTCGGTTCCGTCAATTCGATGTTATCCATCACGTGGCCCTGGGCCACGAAGAGATCCAGCCTGCCGTCATTGTCGTAGTCAATCCATTTGGCTCCCCAGCCGGAATGCGACATGGTGATCGCACCCAGTCCAATGGAATCGATGATGTCTTCGAACTTGCCCTTGTCATTGCGAAACAGCGCGTATTTCTGATTGGCCAGCGCGTTCACGAAAACATCGGGCCAACCGTCGTTGTCGTAGTCGGCGAAATCGGCGCCCATGCCCGCGAAAGCACGCCCGTTTTGATCGTAAGCGACACCTGCTTCCAGGGCGACTTCGGAGAACGTGCCGTCATGATTGTTGCGGAAGAGTTGCTCCGCGACGGAGTCATTGGCGACGAAAATGTCAGGCCAGCCGTCGCGATCGAAGTCGTTGATCGCGATGCCCAAACCTTTCCCGGGGGACGCCGCGATGCCGCATTTCTTGGAGACGTCGGTGAACGTTCCATCCCCATTGTTATGGAAAACAAGATAAGAAATCGCCTTGAACTGGTCGGGATGGCAGTAGGCGCGATACCCAGGCTTATGCAGTCCGCAATAAATGTTGGAGGCAAAGTCCCATTCCACGTAGCGGGTTACGATCAGGTCGAGACGGCCATCGCGATCGTAGTCCACAAAGCAGGCGCCGGTGCACCATCCGCTCCCGCCCACACCGGCCTTGGCGGTAACGTCAGTAAAAGTGCCGTCACCGTTGTTGTGGTAAAGAATATTCCCGCCCAGGTTGGTGACCAGCAAGTCAACATTTCCATCATTGTTGTAATCCCCGACCGCCACTCCCATGCCGTAGGAGTGGCCTTCGACGCCGGCGGCTTCTGTCACGTCCGTAAAAGTGCCAGCGCCGTTATTGCGGTAGAGGCGGTTCCAGTAGCGCGGATTGGATTTGTCCGGCAACCCCCCGCGCGGCATGGGGTCCTGAATCTGCGCTCCGTTCACGAAGAACAGATCAAGGTGCCCGTCGTTGTTGTAATCGAACATGGCCACGCCGCCGCCCATGGATTCCGGGAGATATTTCTGGCTAGTGCGGCTGGCTTCTTGTTTGAATCGAATACCGGATTTGGCTGTCACATCGGCAAACACCGGAAGCGGCACTGACTTGGTGGCGGCTAGACTGAGCAACTTGTACCCGGGAGTCGCAGCCAGCGCCCAGAACAGAAAGGATCGGCGGTCCATTTTCAAAGGCAGGCCTTACCGGTATTCTCCGCGGACCGGCGGAGCAGTCTCGCGGCTCAGGTCGGCATACTTCTTCGCCAGACCGGTTTCACCCAGTCGGCCGTACACTTGCGCCAGCAAAGCGTAGATTTGGAGATCAATGATGACCTTGGCCGGATCTTCGCAGCTCGCCGCCTTTTCAGCATCGGTGCGTGCCTGCTGATAATTTTTCAGCCGCAAGTTCAACTTGGCGCGCTCATACCATACGGCGCGCACCTTCGGAGCGAGTTCCACGGCGCGGTCCATGTGCTGCTTGCTCGCGGCCAAATCATTGCGCTTCGCCAGGAAACGGCCATAGTTGTAGTCCAGGAAGGCGTCATCGTAACGTCCCGGTTGATTGACCTGCAGTCCTTTCCGGTAGGCCTGTTCGGCGCTGTCCAGGTCTCCCATCGGTTCCAGGTTCAAGGCCAGATAGTCCCAGGCGCGACTGTCTCGCGGATTCAGCGTTGCCGCTTTCCGGAAATGCTGCACCGCGTTGGGAGCGGACTTTGCCCGGTCATAGATAGCGCCCAATTGGAATTGTGCCTCGGGATCGTCCGGATCGAGCTGACACGCTTTCTCGAGCAGGGCCTTACCCTCCGCCGATTGTCCTTTCATCACCAGAATCTGTCCGCGCAGTGCCAGGGCGGCGGGGTCACTGGGATTCTTGTCGACCGCGGCCGCTGATAAGGCATCGGCTCTCATATAGTCACGCTGCTCGAGGAAGAACCGCCCAAAATACGCGAAGCCCTGGGAGTTGTCGGGCTCGAGATCGGTATAGCGGATGTAAAGATCCGCCGCTTGATTGGCGTTTCCACGCGCGTCCTGTATACGAGCCTGCGCCAGCAAGATTTCCGGGCATTCGGAATACGACAATGCGATGGGACGAAGCATGCCTTCCGCCACATCGGTGGCGTCGAGCGTGAGTTCCCTGGAGACGCGGGCCAGTTGCGCCTCCGCGCCGGTGCAGGGCCCAGCGAAGGCTCGCCACACCGAACAGGTGGCGAAGAGCAGGGAGAAAACTGCGGTCCTCAGCACCGTCATTCCTCCGTCACCTTCAGGATCTGGTCGGCTTTTGCGTTTCGCAGAACCTGTACCGTTCCACTCGGCCAACGTAGTTCAATCTCTTTGATGACCGCGTCCGCGCCCAGCCCGAAGTGAACCCGCGGGTCGGAGGAACTGGCATAGCTTCCGGCGGTGGTGACGTGGTTGTACTGGACCAGACCGGATTCCCCCGTCAGTTTGATGCGGGTACCGATTCCGTCGCGATTGCTCTTGACCCCGACTGTCTGAATCAAAATCCAGTGGTTGCCACCAGTGGAAGTGTTGTAAAGCAGTTCCGCCGGACTGCCAATGGCTGACACCACCACGTCGATCTTGCCATCATTGTTGAGATCGCCAAAGGCACAGCCGCGATGAGCTGCGCGCGCCTGCATGTCCGCTCCAGCCTGGCTGCTCACATCCTGAAAAGTCCCGTTGTGGAGGTTCCGAAAGACTGCGTTCGGCTGCCGGTAGTGTTGCTGCGGGTCGATGTCGGCATTCTCACTCACGTGGGAGTTGGCGCTGAACAAGTCCTTATAACCGTCGTTATCGAAGTCGTGGATGCCGGCGCCCCAGCCGCTCATCTCGAAGCTCCGGAATCCGATGCCAGCTTTGTAGCTGTCGTCACTGAAGAATCCGTTGCCTTCGTTGTGAAATAGGGGGAAGGTCTCGCCTCCCAGCGCGGTTACGAACAAACTGGGTTTACCGTTGTTGTTCCAGTCGCGAAAGTCGACGCCCATGCTGGAAACCGGGACGCCGTTGTCCGTGTAAGCGACGAACGATTCTACCCCGACTTCGTCGAATCCGTGGCCCCCCCGATTCTTGAACAGAAAATTTCTCTCGTTGTCGTTGGCGACGAAAATATCCATCCATCCATCGCCGTCGTAATCGGCTATCGCCACTCCCATGCCTTTCCCAATCTGGCCGGAGATGCCCATGGCGGCGGAAACGTCGGTGAAGGTTCCATCGCCATTGTTGTGATAAAGAATATTGCGATGGAAGCCCGTAACATAAAGATCTGTCCAGCCGTCGCTGTCATAGTCGGCGGCGGCGGCGCCGATGCTGTAGCCCTCGCCGCGAAGCCCGGCGCGATCGGTAACATCGGTAAAAGTCCCGTCATGATTGTTGTTGTAGAGGCGGTTGTAAAAACCGGGGCTGTCTTTTTCCAGACCTGGAAGCCGCGCTCCGTTGGTA
>CATPBJ010000198.1 GCA_955652395.1 uncultured Terriglobales bacterium
CTGGCGTTCTGCAGGGGCTTTACGCAGACGAGGTCGAGCTCGCCGGCTTGCAGGTGCCCGCTGGCCTGAATCCCAGCATGAAAGCCGCCGTCAAGGAATCAATTGGGGAAGCATTTGTATTTGGATTCCGGATTGTCATGTGGATTTGCGCATGCCTGTCTCTGGCAAGTGCTGCGATCGCGTGGTTCGTGATTCCGAACGATGGTGTTCGTCCTGGTCTGGCCGCCGGCTCCTGACCTAAGGGCGGACATCACACTAGAGCTCACGGATTGTCGGGAATCGGGCGGCAATCGAGGAACCTTCACTAAACCGAGATTTCCCAAGCTTGCTAAAAAGAGCCCGATCAAAGCAGGCAGTCAACTTCCTTGAGGTTATTCGCGGTGGCGCGCCCGGTCGCTTGGGTAACACTGTCTCCGTCCTCAGGCGCTATAATTGCGCCGACCCATGGCTCTAACCGCGGGCACCAAACTCGGCCCCTACGAAATCCTCTCCCCCCTGGGTGCGGGAGGGATGGGGGAGGTGTATCGCGCCCGCGATACCCGGCTCGATCGTACGGTTGCGATCAAGATTCTTCCTGCCACATTTGCTGGTGACGCCGATCGCCTCGATCGCTTCGAACACGAAGCGCGCCTCCTCAGCACGGTCAACCACCCGAATCTTCTCGCCATCCACGATGTGGGCGCACAGGACGGAGTCCATTATCTGGTCTCGGAGTTCCTCGAAGGGCAAACTCTGCGGGAGAAGATGAACACTGGCCCGTTCTCCCAACGCAGGGTGATCGAGTATGCGCTGGAGATGGCCAAGGGGCTAGCGGCGGCGCACGAGAAGGGGATTGTTCATCGCGATCTGAAGCCGGACAACATTTTTGTTACCAAAGATGGCCGGGTGAAAATTCTGGATTTCGGTTTGGCCAAGCAATCGTTCGGCCCGGAGATGGGTTCGGGCGAGAGCGCGACCATGACCGGTCCGACGCCAACCACGCCGGGAACGGTGATGGGCACCGCGGGTTACATGTCGCCCGAGCAAGTGCGGGGGCAGGCGGTCGACCACCGGTCCGATATCTTCAGCTTCGGCGCCATCCTGTACGAAATGATTTCGCGCAAGCGAGCGTTCCAGGGCGACTCCAGTGTGGAGACCATGAACGCCATTCTGAAAGAAGACCCGCGGGAGTTGAGCGAGAGCCGCCTGCAGATTTCTCCCGGCTTGGAGCGTATCGTCCGCCATTGCCTGGAAAAAGAGCCTAGCATGCGCTTCCAGTCGGCGCGCGATCTGGCTTTCGATTTGGAGAGTCTGTCTTCGCTCAGCAGTTCGGCGAAGGCACTGCCGTCGGCTCGGGCCAATATTACCGCCTTGCGTGCTACGCTGCTGGCGGCGATTCCGATTCTGCTCCTGGCCACGGCCGCTGCATTCTGGGCCGGTCGAGCCACGGTGCCAGCTTCGAATCCCGTGTTTACGCGCCTGACTTTTCGGGGCGGGCATGTAGCTTCAGCGCGGTTCGCTCCCGATGGCCAGACCATCGTCTACAGCGCTGCGTTCGGCGAAGATCCGGTAGAGCTCTATACCACGCGGCCTGATTCACCGCAGTCCCGCGAACTCGGGTTGAAGGGCAGCAGCATCCTGGCGATTTCGCGGAGCACCGAACTCGCAGTCACATTGGAACACACCTTTTTCACCGCCAATGCCTCAGCCGGTACGTTGGCTCGACTTCCGCTCAGCGGCGGGGCACCCCGGGAGGTTGCCGAAAACGTTCTTTCTGCGGACTGGTCGCCGGATGGCAGCGCGCTCGCCGCCGTCCGATTCGACGGCGGGCAGACCCGGCTGGAGTACCCGCTGGGCAAAGCGATCTACACTACCCAAGGTTGGATCAGCGATGCGCGAGTTTCGCCAGATGGAGAGCGGGTCGCGTTCATCGATCACCCGATCCTGTTTGACAGTCGAGGCAGCATCATGGTCGTGGACCGAGCCGGCAACCGGAAAGCGCTCACGGACACCTTTTCCGATGTGCTCGGCCTGGCTTGGCATCCCTCGGGCAAAGAAATCTGGTTCACGGGTTCCTACATACATTTGTCCAGCAACCTGTTTGCGGTCAATTTGTCGGGGAAGCAGCGCCTGGTCTGGGGCGGCGCGGGCGAAGTCATTGTGCAAGATATTTCGCAGGACGGCAGGGCACTGTTCATCCGCGGGAACCGGCGGCGCGGAATCGCAGGATTGTTTCCCGGCCAAAAAGGTGAAACCGACCTCAGCTGGCAGGACTGGTCCTTGCCCTTAACCATAGCGCCCGACGGTAAGTGGATTTTCTTCGCTGAAGAAGGCGATGGCGGCGGCGCCAAGTATTCGGCGTACATGCGCAATACCGACGGCTCTCCGGCGATTCGTCTCGGCGATGGGACTCCGTATAGCGTTTCGCCAGACGGCAAATGGGTGGCTTCGGTCATTCCAGGTGAGCCGGAACAACTAACCCTACTTCCGACCCGGACGGGTGACGTAAGAAATCTGTCTCAACCGCGATTCAACTATGACTATGCGCAATGGCTCCCCGACGGCAAACGGTTGCTATTGATCGGCAATGAGGTGGGGAAGCCATCGCGCAACTATCTGCAGGATGCGGCCGGCGGTCCACCAACTCCAGTGACGCCGGAAGGTGTGATCGGTTTTCTGTGGCTGGACGATAAATCAGTTGCCGCACCCCGTGACGGCTCCACCTGGACCCTGTACCCGATTGACGGCGGGCAGCCAAGAGACATCAGGGCGCTGCTTCCCCTCCGTGCGGCCCGAAACTCGGCCCGCAGTGGACGCTATGTTTTCGCCCCGCTTCGCCAGGAAGTTCCGGTCAAGGTCTATCGCTTTGACTCGGTGACGGGAGAGAAACAACTGTGGAAGGAGTTGGCTCCAGTGGACCGTGCTGGTGTCTACAACCTCGGACAGCTCAGTCTGACTCCCGATGCCCGCTGGTACGTGTACTCGTACGTCCGTGATCTCTCCGATCTTTACCTTGTCGAGGGCCTCAAATGACTGGGAGCGGCGAACACGAGTTTTCGGCCTGAATCTTCGCAACTTTTCCGGAAGCCCGCAAGCCGACCTGAGGTTCTGCGGTTGGTCGATCTTCTCACTTCCCAGCCGAATGGGTGCTCATCAACCTCGCAGCCGCAGGCGGGAATTTCAATTGACGTGTACGTCCACGAAGGCCGCTATCCGGCAAGAGTTGCCATGTGTCAACCTTCTGGGAATTCTCGAGACCTACCCTCAGAACATGCTAGACAAATTGCATCGTGCTTTCAACTTGGCCAGAGTCCTTACCCCAACCCTAGGTCTCTCGGCGGTACGAGCGGGTAAAATAGTCCCATTGCTCGGCACCGCCTTAGCGATTTGTCGCAAGTTCGCGGCTTGGTGCGAGCTAGCCAAGTTCGCCGGGAGCAGATTCCATTCGAGTCGTGACTCTCTGCACGACCGGAAAGCAGTGTTTCGTCTCTCCAGCGACCGCGACGACGCGCACCGGGTCAGGATCTTCAATCGGATTTCTTGCAGGTTGAAGAAAAACTCCGTTCAAAGTATTAATTTACCGCTGCCCGACAGCGGCTCTTGGGCGAGTCGCGCTCAATAAGCGTTAGGCCGCCACAGGAGAGGGTTTGACGATGATGGTATCTATCTTTATCGGCACCAGCCTCGACGGCTTCATTGCGCGACCGAACGGCGATCTCGACTTCCTGCCGCCGGGCGGTGGCGAACCCCACGGCTACGATGAATTTGTAGCAAGCGTCGATGCGATTGTGATAGGTCGCAAGACCTTCGAGACGGTTCTGACGCTCAAGCCCTGGCCCTATGGCGACAAGCGCGTGGTGGTCCTGAGTAGTCGCCCCGTCGACTTGTCGGCGGCCGGCGCAGGCGTTGTTGAACACATGGCGGGCCCTCCGGCTCAGATTGTTTCGCAACTGGCTGCCAGTGGTGCCCACAACCTCTACGTCGACGGCGGGATCACGATTCAAGGGTTCCTGCGCGCGGGGCTCGTTCAACGTCTCATTATTACTCGTGTACCTGTTCTGATTGGAGACGGAATTCCTCTCTTCGGCGCCCTACCGCGCGACATTCGGCTCCGTCACGTAGCGACCCGGCAATATCCGAGCGGCTTGGTTAGCAGCGAGTACCATGTTGCCGCCTAACTTTCTGAAAATAGCGCTGAACGAGACACCGTCAGTATCAGTATCCGTAGGTATTCGGCGCCGCAGCTAAGGGTGGAAAGGAATTCGCGAGCCGGCTAGTCCTGGCCTGGGATGAGTCAGCGGAACAGATACTATCGCTGCCTGGCTGAGCGTGAATGCTAAAATTCGCGCCAGGAAAGTGGAATGGTGATTGCCATATAGGCAAACCTCACGAAAGGACAAGGTGCCCGCGAGAAACCTGATGGCAACTACATCGATATGCGTGGATCAAAACTCTGTAACGCGACTCTCAGGTCGAGAGCTGCTAAGTAGAGCTGTGACGGGGATCATCGTCCTTTGTCTGGTGGCGCAGACGCCCAGCTCTTCGGCTCAGTCCATGCCCGACGCTGGGGGTGTGCAGGTTGGGACGGTTCGGGTTGACGCGACACCGGGCCACGCCATCAATTCGTTTGATCCCGACAGTGCCCTGGGGAGTTCGATTGATGTGCTGTCCCGCCGCGACATCGACAGCGTCTACTCGCCGCATATCATCCAGGAGTCGCTCTCCGCCGGGTGGGGTCCGATCACGTATCGCAATAATACTGAGCTGCGTATGGCGGCCTGGCACTGGACGGAAAATGGGACGTGGAGCGATGCTGCGCACCGCAGCGGGTACTTCACCGGCAGCACCGAACTGAAGGAACC
Source organism: uncultured Terriglobales bacterium (assembly GCA_955652395.1). Lineage (GTDB taxonomy): Bacteria > Acidobacteriota > Terriglobia > Terriglobales > Acidobacteriaceae > JAIQFF01. The sequence goes on from CATPBJ010000198.1 coordinate 4,842, forward strand.
CATCCGATACATCCTTGCCTATGCGCTGCTTCACCGGGGTTTTGCGACCAGCGGCGACCGGCCGGTGCAGGGGCCGAACCTTTCGTATTGGAAGAGCAATCCGTATCTAACCAGCAAGTTTACCGGCGAAAGTGACGCTCTCCATCCGCAATGGGTGGTCCTGGATTTGAAGGCCGAGAAACCCGTGAACGCTGTACGCATTGCCTGGGCGAGTCCTTATGCCACAAAGTATCAGGTGGAATACTGGGTGGGGGCAGACGCACTTGATTTCGACGCCGGCCCCAAGGGCGAATGGAAGGCTTTCGCTTCCGGCGTGGTGAATGATGCTCGGGGCGGTACGAGCACCCTCCTGCTTGCCGATACGCCTGTTTCGACCCGGTTTCTGCGCGTGCTGATGACGGAATCCTCCAACACTTGCGACGAGCATGGGGCCGGCGACGTCCGCAACTGTGTTGGCTACGCCATGCAACAAGTCGCAGCCGGCACGGTTGATGGCAGCGGCGCTTTCTCGGAGTCGCCTAAAGATCCGGCTGAGAAGCGCACCACGTTTTGCGCCTCGTCAATTGATCCCTGGCATTCCGCTGACGACGTAAACGATGGTGGGAACTATCAGCACAGCGGCTTCGATCTTTTCTTCACCAGCGGGCTAACCAACAACCTGCCGGCGATGATTCCAGTCACGATGCTGTATGGCACTCCCGACGATGCGGCGGCGCAGATCGCCTACATCGAGAAACGGGGTTACCGGATCGGATACATAGAAATGGGCGAGGAACCTGATGGCAAGCATGCCATGCCGGAGGATTATGCGGCGCTTTACCTGCAGTGGGCGGCGGCCATTCACAAAGTTGATCCCACGCTCAAGCTGGGTGGACCGATCTTCGAAGGTGTCAACGAAGATATACGGGTTTGGCCAGACGCCCAGGGCCGGACATCATGGATGGGACGGTTCGTGGACTATCTCAAGGCGCACGGCCGCTTGGCCGACCTTTCTTTTGTGTCCTTCGAGCATTATCCGTTTGAGCCTTGCTCCATCACCTGGAAAACTCTTTATACAGAGCCGCAGCTGATGAAACACATCTTGCAGGTGTGGAGGGACGACGGCGTCCCTCAGGACGTGCCGCTGATGGTGACCGAGAACCATCTCGCGGCGGAGCTGACCGGGCCCATGACCACGATTTTCGCGGCACTGTGGCTGGCGGACAATGTTGGCTCGTTCTTTGAAGGGGGAGGCGCCGCGTTCTATCATTCGCCCATTCAGCCCCAGGGCATCCAGAACAGTTGCCTGGGCTGGGCGTCGTGGTCGAACTTTGTATCCAATGAACACTACGACATCAAGGGGTATACCTCGCCCTATTTCGCCGCCCACATGATCAACCGGGAATGGGTGCAACATCGTTCCGGCGTGCATTCCATGTTCAAGTCGTCGGCCGACATCAAGGACCGCGAAGGCAATGTGCTGGTTACGACTTATGCGGTGCATCGTCCGGACGGGGACTGGTCGTTAATGCTGGTGAATCGCGATGAAAACAATGCGCATACGGTGCGCGTGGTGTTTGAAGATTCCAGAGACAAGCAGAACAAGTCGTTTTCAGGGCCAGTTACGTTCGTGACTTTCGGTAGCGAGCAATATGTGTGGATCAACGACGGGCTGAACAGCCACGCCGATCCGGACAACCCCCCAGCGGCCACTACGCTAGCGGCGAATTCCGGAACCACGTTTACCCTGCCCAAAGCCTCAATTACCGTTCTGCGTGGCAAGGTTGCCGGAACCAAAAATTAGCCCGCCAGAATCACTCGTGCGAGAAAGCTCGGGGTTGAAATTCTCCCCATCCCGGGCCCGCGAACTTGATTGATGCGGGGAAGACACTCAGACCGTACACTGCCGGATGTCAACCCGCGGTGGATGCAGTTCAGCTGGCAGGCTCTACGCGATGGCCGATTCATTACCATCGACGATCCGAGCGGAGCACAGCTCGGACAGATGACCTCCGAACGCTGGACCACGATGTACCAGCAGCTTTTTGATCTCAAAGTGATTGACGGGGCATTTCGATCCGGCCACGGCCTACACGTTGCAGTTTGCCGAGAAGAAGTAGCCCATGGCGAAGGGTGGAAAAGCGGTTTTTTGAGTCACCCGTCCAGATACACGATAGGTAATCATTTGTTCAGAGCCTTGCCGCGCGCAACAACTAGACTTCTACTCAGGAGACGTCCAGAGCTCTGATTTGAAGCGCGCGCAGATAAACGCCACTTCACCCATCAACCGCGGCTTAGAGCCGGCAGAACCCTTTGCAGGATCCGATGCGCGCGGGCGCTTTCTTCTCGAATTTCGACCTGCGGCTCGCGACCTGCGGGCAAAGTCGACGCCAGATACTCCTCGTAGAGCAAATACCCGGGGGCGGTCACGTCTCGAAAGAAATCGTCTAAGATCACAGAAACGCGGCTTCCCAAATTCGGATCAACCCCAAACTGTCCCTCAAACTGTCGCTTAAATTCCGCCAAGTCCGCCCGAGCCTTGACGATGGCCACGATGTCGGCCGCGTGAGTCTGCGCTTCCTCTCGATCATGGCGTGCTTCTTGCGGGCCTCGGATATTGCGGTAGCGGTCGTACAAGGCTAGCAGCTTGAGCATGACCAGCGCATGAGCCTTAGTCACTCGGACTTTCCCGGCAAATGCCCTGCCGTCCGGCAGCTTTCCTTCGAGGCGATGCTCGTCCGATTCGGCTAGGGCGATGGTTCCGCCAGCACAGGCACGGGCATGGACTCCATCCTGTACGTCCACCCGGAAGTCCGCTGGTCTCTTGAATTCCTCTGGCGCCATGAACTCGATGCGCATGGTTTCCGCACTATTGGGAATTGGTTTCTCAAACTGGAAATTCCGCGCCCCGGCGACGGCTGTGTACCCCAATTGCTTCAGAACTTGCTCTAGTTTGAGCTGCTCGGCCCTCAATGCGATCACATCGAGAATGAAATCCACGTCTTTGGTTCCACGCGCGTTCTTGACTGCGAACTTGATCGCCTGCGCGCCGGCGATGACGAACTCGTCTGCCGTGGGCCCCAGCGCGGCGAGCAGTTCGAGCACGTACGTCAGCTGCGGCTCCGGAATCACGCCGGTCTCCAGAGTGGCTCGATCGCGTTGTTAAGTAAATATTCTGCCTGCTTGAGGTCTCGCCCGCCCCGCGCATAAAGATCTAGATAGGCTTGCAGGCTAGACACGATCGGCGCTCCGCCTTCCCGCCTGGAATACATAAACACACCACTGTCATACGGATAGATGAATTGCAGTTTGGGTCCCGAGGATTCGCGTTCCGCCAACTTGCGCAATCGGTCGCCGCTCTCCTCACTGGCTAGAAAGATATCTACCCGATCCAGCTCAACGAAGGGTGCAACCAGAGAAGCGGCGGCGGCGGCGGTGAACGCATAAGCCCCACCGATTTCTCCCTTGAGTTGCTCATTGATCCGGCTCACACCGTTTCCAAAAGGATTGGGTAGCTCAAAAGAACGTCGTAAACGCCAGCGGTAGCGTTCCTTGTATTTCTGTGCCCATTCAACCAGGAGCCGGCGAGGCTCCGGCACTAGGACCGCCGATCCTTTCCGCCGGATCCAAAGCTGCTCCTCCAAGCTGGAAAGGGCCTTGGAGATCAATCCTTGACTCACCGCAAATTCGGGGGGCTCACGAAGTGTGCCTTGCACTCGCTTCCCTTCTGCTACCAATTCTTTCGCGATGTCGGTGAGCGACCACACTTTTAGCTTTTCCAGCAAGACCCGCAACACGCGGGACGAACGCCCGGAGAATACATTAAGGCTGCGGGAGGAGTCGCCCGACTCGCCTCGCTCTCGGCTGCGTCGGCCCAGGCGTTGTAGTGTGAACTTGCCGGGTAAATTGATGGAGACGTTTCCCGCGAGATCCAGAAAATCTATCCCGTTCGCGACGCAGTACGCTTGCGCTTGCGGAGAGACTGCCGGGGCAACAACTGCGAACGCCGCGTCTTCTTTCAAAGATTTCATGCGTTGAATCCATGGACCAATTTCTGCCAGCAACTTTGGCGAGGGAGCCTCTTTGATTTCACCAAGAACGAGAATCCGGCTTTTGCCGGAGATCAGGGCAAAGCTGAGATCGAAGGGTCGTTCCGGCTCTTGCCGGACATCGGCAATACGCACTCCGGGGAGGTCCTTGACAGGCACTTGCTTTCGCAGCGCATCGAGAATCGTTTGCGCAAGTAGTGGCTCGCGGGTCTTCATATTATGGTTATTTTCACAAAGTGGAAACATATTGTAAAGGAAAATATTCTTATATAACATAGTTTCCAGTTTGTGAAAATTACTTAACAATACATATAATCAACAACATACATCTTTAGGTGGCCCACTGTCCTTCTCCACAGGCCCACTCCCCCAGGAGCGAAGCCGATACCGCGGCTCGGATGGGCGTTTCGGACTGCGCCGGTTTCGCACTAAACCAACTTCAACCCCGTTTGGCACCGCGCTTTCTCTCACGCCCTGGCACCCTCCTCCGGGGGTTCGTTCGTCCCCTTTCACCGATCCGTCTTGTTTTGTCCCGCAGCCGCTCCTGCTGGTCATTTAGGCTCGCGGCTCTTCTGCTGCTTCTTTGTTGGCCGTTCGGATCGCGGACTCAATGCCTCCGATCTCCTCGTCAGTCAACTCGGTGAAAATTTGTCGTTTACCCTTCGAGAGTTTTCCTTTGTTTTGGTGAATAAGGCGAACCAGCAGGGCGGCTCGTTGGTTGGGCATATCCACGATTTCCATGACCGACCTAACTGCTGTGTCGAAGAATTTCAGGAATTCCAATTCTGTTTTCAAATCACGGCTGATTGTGTCGTCGATACAATCGAACAGATATTCTGTTTGCGTAGTGGCATCGAAATAACGATAAAGATCCGCAGTATCATTTAGGACCGTCGCCTGGCGCTCTGCATCCATCGCGTACTGCACAAGCGGATGAATCGAAGCTGAGAAAGCTTCGAGTACACGGTCGTAGGCGGCCATATCCCTGAGCATGGCGGCCGACACTGGAAATAGAACGCCCTTCGGTGTGAAATTCTTCTTAGCGAGCACGTTATGCACCAGGAATCGGTGAATACGTCCATTCCCGTCTATGAATGGATGCACGAAGACGAAACCGAACGCGGCGGCAGCAGCAGCGCAAACGGGGTGAACTGTACTTTGAGGATCGAGTAATCGACCCATCATTCCCATCCATCCGTCCATAAGCAGTCCGACATCCCGGGGCTTCGGGCAAACAAAAAGAACTTGTTCAGAGTAGTCGGGAAGGGTCTCGCCAACACATACCTGAACTGCACGCCAGTCGTGTTGAGCGTATCGAGGATCGACAATAGCGTTCTGTAGCTGGATGAACGATTCTTTCCTGGTGGAATCGAACCGTTCAGCGGTTATCAAGGCTGCAACGAAGCGTTCGGTGCGATCCTTGCTGGGGGCCTCACCCTCAATAGCAAATGATGATTTTGTTTCTTTCGTGAATAGATAGTGGACAGCTCGTTTCAGGACCGCCGGTTCTACTCCAGAAACGAGAGCTTGTGCCCTTTCGGTTAGGTTCTTTTTAAAGTCAGCCTGGAGCTTTTCCGTTCGGCGAATGAGAGGGCAGTAGTCTTTGCTCCCGAGAAGATTGTCAAAGACGCGTTGTCGTCTGATGCGAACTGCTGGTCCGACGATGTGGGTGTCTTGATCAAGGAGATCGACGTAGGGGCCAGATTTGAGATCTGAAAGATCGAAAGTGGCCCCGGTGAGTAATTCATATAAATACCATGCGCGCCGAGCAAAAATCCCGTTGGGTTCGCTTTGAACCCAGCTTTCGAGCTCTCTTTTTTCAATGTGTGCGAACGCTGCCTTATAGACTCCGATGTCGAGAGGTTCGTATCTGAGAGCAAATCGGAGTTGTCCGATGATTCCGTGAGCTGGCTGGTATACCCGCGGATACTGTTCCAGAATCTGCGTGCTCGTGATGCGAGTCTTGCGGGTGCCAGCTACCAATTCGGAGCGAACTACGGGATGGGGAACTTCGAGGCCGAGTTGGTCAATGACCGCCCAGAGGCCAATTGAAATCGCCCCTTGTTTGTGATTGAGATCATCCATAAAAACGCTCCAGCGGAGACAATAACGCTCCAAATATCACTTTAGTGCATAAATACGATCCAGTAATAAAATTGGAGTATAGCATAATCGAGCATAAAACGCTCCACGAGGAATAAAAACGCTCCACTTCTAAATCAGCAACAGAAAATAGCTCCAATCAAACAAATAGAAATTGGTCTCAACCATCGGTACCTGCGCCATGGGGAGCGAGTTGTGTAGGTGGTAGACGCCTTTTTGGGCAAACAGAGCGCGATCTCACGCTAGGGGCGGGGCGGTCTTCCAGAAACTTTGCTAAATCGATGTGCCTGCGACCTGCGAGGTCGACGGAGCTTGCGGCGTCAGCGCGAGAAGAGTAGTCGCGAGTGAAGAAGTAAAGAGTGACATAAAGACAATTGGCATTAAGAAGTGCGCCCGCGAAAGTGGCTTTGATCGCAACCATATTAGAAAATTGTTTCGCGGATTACTTGTGAAACGCAGCTCGTACAATGAAATTTTGTCTAGGGGCGTTTGTCGGTACTGACCTGTGGCCTTGCGGTCCACTTCCGACCCGCCGATCGAGCTGTTCCGGCAGAACTACGAGCGAGCAACGAACGTGCATCGATGACGAGACGCTGAGTTTCTTGACGTCTGTATCCGCGTGGCATTAAGGTTGCTGCGCGACTGGTTCCTGCCGAATTCGCCGCCCGGGCTGCCCACCGAGCTGCCGGGTTTTCCGGGCATTGGTTTCGGGCAGAGGGGTTCTCATGATCTGTCGGTCAAGCGGCCGAAGGGTCCTTTACAAGCTGTATCTAGTAGCCCTGGTGTTCCTGTTTTCCTGCGCCATATTACGGGCAGAGCCGGTCCTTGCGCCTGCCTCTGCGGTTCGGGTCTGGCAAGACTCCAAGATCATTCCCACTTCTGAGGAGGGGCCGCCCGACCCAAATCCGCCTTTCGATTTATTCAACACCGGCAGCTTCTATAACTACCCCTATACATTGCGTCACAATCTGGTGGACCGTCGGGTGGCGCGCCAGTGGCGGACGCTCAATCTGGAGAATGAATACTTGAAATGCAGCGTCCTGCCCGATCTGGGAGGCCACCTCTATACATGCATCGACAAGATCACCGGCGCATCCATGTTTTACGCCAATCCCAGCATCAAGTTTGCCCGCATCGCGTATCGCGGCATGTGGGCGGCGCTCGGGATTGAGTTCAATTTTCCGGTTTCGCACAATTGGATGACGGTCTCCCCGGTCGACTCTGCCGTGACCCACCAGCCGGACGGAAGCGCATCAGTCTGGGTGGGAAACATCGACCGCGTCTATGGCATGCAGTGGTGCGTCCAACTCACGCTGCACCCCGGCCGAGCCTATCTGGAACAAAGAACCACGCTCTACAACCGCAGCGACGCTCGTCACCGTTTCTACTGGTGGACCAACGCCGGTGTCGAAGTCTGGGACGACAGTCGCATCCTTTATCCGATGGAATTCACGGCGGCGCACGGATTCGCGGACATCGACACCTGGCCTGTGAACGCGGCGGGAGTGGATCAGAGCCTCGTCGGGCACCAGAAGTACGGCCCAGTTTCGCGCTTCAGTTATGGCTCTCGTGAGCCGTACATGGCTGTGTACCATCCACGCACCCATTCTGGAGTCGTACATTATTCGTCGCCGCTGGATCTTCCGGCGAAAAAGATCTGGTCGTGGAGCAGCGACGAAGACGGCCTGGATTGGCGCTCGGCCCTGTCAGACAATAACAGCGCCTACGTCGAGATTCAGGCCGGTCTATTCCGCGATCAGGAGACCTACGGATTCCTTGAACCGCAAGAATCCCGATCCTTCACCGAGTATTGGATTCCGATTCGCGACCTCGGCGGCGTATCTCGCGCAAATCCGGACGCCGTGCTCAATTTGATCCGTCAAACCGCAAACGCCGGCAGGGTCACTCTCGAGGCCAGCATCAACGTGACTCAGGAGGTACCGAATGCACTGATAAGCGTTCTGGATGGCACCCAAACGGTTGCATCCGCGCATGCATCGCTCTCCCCCCGCACAACTTTCCGGAAGACTTTTTCCGGGCTTCTCACAAGCGGGATCTATACCGTCGAACTGCGAAATGAGGGCGGCGAGACACTACTGCGACACTCGGAGGGCAAGTATGACTTTGTCAGTCATGACCAAGTACAGACGGGCAAACAGCCTTCCCATGAATACCCGAGGGAGGCGAGCCGCAGCACTGACGACTTCATGGCCATCGGAACTGATCAGGAGAGTAACGGGGAGCTGGCAGCCGCGCTCGCTACTTACCAGCGCGGACTCACGCGATTCCCCGACAGTATCGCTCTGAATCGCGCGGCGGGACGTCTGGAAGTGGCTCTCCGGCAGTACGGAGCTGCGGTCCAGCATCTTTCCAAAGCACTCGCCTGGGTGAGTAGCGATCATGAAGCCGCTTACTATTTGGGACTGGCGCTCGAAGCCAGAGGGGACGACCGGAGCGCTCGAATCCAGTGGGAGGTCGCCCAGCAGTCTGGCAGCTATCACGCGCCGGCAACGGTGGCGTTGGCCGCCCTGGAAGCACGCAGCGGCGATCGCACCCGAGCACTGGGCATGATTCAGGAGCTTGTAAGCAACCGGCCCGATCTCACCCGCGCAGGTGGCATGGAGGTTGCACTCTTGCGCACGCTTCGCCGGCCAGCAGAAGCTGAGAAGCGTTCGTCGTTCTGGAGACAGAAGGACCCCACTAGTTCGTTCCTTGCGTATGAAGCCATGCGGCTTGGCGAGAGTGAACCGGACTTGCTGGCGCACCTCGCAGCCGACCCGGAGCGTGTTCTTGAGATCGCCAGCGATTACATGAGTCTGGGTCTTTACGAAGATGCGTTGGATGCGCTGTCGCAGAAGTATCCGACCGGTCCCGGGGTTATCGCCGAACCTGGCGTACTGTCTCCCGATTCATATCCTCTTATTGCCTACTACCGCGGCTTTTGCCGCTTCGCTCTTGGCCAGGATGGAGGTGCCGACTTCAACGCTGCTTCTCGGATGCCTTTGACCTATGTGTTCCCCAACCGGGCAGAATCTCTTGCGGTGTTGCACCGTGCCCTCGAAATCGAGCCGCATGACGCCAGCGCCCACTTCTTGCTGGGCTCGCTCTACCTTTCAGGGGGCGAGCCCGGACCAGCCCTCCAAGAATGGCAAACGGCGCGGGAACTAAAACCATCCATTCCCACGCTGCACCGGAATATGGGATACGCCGTTCTGCGTTCAGGGGACTCGCCACAACGAGCCATTGACCTGTTCGGTGAAGGACTGAAGTACGACCAGCGCAATGTCGATATCTATCTTGGGCTGGAGCAGGCTATGGAGAAGGCGGGACAGTCGGTCGGAGACCGCGCGCGCGTGTTGCAAAGCTTCCCCGAATTGCAATCCGCTCCCGCCGTGCTTGTCTTCCGGTTGGTCCAGCTATTGGGCGAGGCCGGCGAGTTTGATTCTGCCGAAAAGCTGCTCCAGAATCGATTCTTTCCACGCGAAGAAGGAGGTGCGAATGTCCGGGAAATCTATATCCAGCTGAAACTAAAACGGGCCACGGCGGCGGCGGCCGGGAACCAGTGCGCTCCTGCGCTCGACATCCTCCAGCATCTTGCAGATCCTGTCGCCACTCTTCCCTTCACCGCTAAAGGCTTGGGGCCGTTCGTCACTTCCGATTCCGCAAAGCAATCTATTGCAGAAATACGCTCCATGTGCCGTTAGGGTGCCATTGGTCCGTCTTGCTCCGCATTTCAAGAGATACTATGCTTTGAACAGTGCCGAGAGCGCCGCAGAACCACGAATACTCACTGTCGATCTTTCTGATAGGGCTGCTTCCGAGTCTGCTTTGGGTTGCAGGGCTGTCGGCACAGACCCCACCCGCCATTGAGTTCACGAACATTACGGCATCCGCCGGCATCAAGTTTGTTCACTTCAAAGGCAACCAGGGCATCTCCATCAATCGCGAGGAATTTGGGCCCGGAATCTGCGTGGCCGACTTTGATGGCGATGGCTGGCAAGACATTTATTTTGTGAACGGCCGCGATCTGTACAACCGTGGCATTTCCGTCCGCAATGCGCTCTACCGCAACAATAGTGACGGCACCTTCACAGATGTAACCGAAAAAGCGGGTGTCCCAGGCAACGGCTACGGGCTGGGCTGTGTTTGGGGCGACTATGACAACGACGGCTTCCCGGATTTGTTTATTACCCAGTACGGCCGCAACGTTCTCTATCACAACAACGGAAATGGGACCTTCTCTGATGTGACCGACAAAGCCGGCGTGGCTGGCGCGGAGTCTGGGACGTTTCATTCCGGCGCAACCTTCTTTGATTATGACCGCGATGGACGGCTCGATCTCTACGTGGGCAGTTACGTCGACATGGGCGACCGGCGCTACTGCGACCTGGGAGGAGTACAAAGCAGTTGCCCCCCCAGTGTCTACCGTGGCAGCCCTGACGCCCTCTATCACAATAATGGTAATGGGACCTTCACCAACGTCACCGTCAAGGCGAAAATCTACCAGCCCGAAGGCAAAAATCTCTCCGTGGGCGCCGCCGATTACGACAACGACGGCTGGCCCGATCTGTTCGTCGCCAACGACGGCCTCAATGCCTACCTTTACCACAACCAGCATGATGGCACATTCAAGGAAATCGGCTTGACCAGCGGCATCGCCCTCACCGGACAGGGTCGGACGATGGCCGCCATGTGCATCTCGCTGGGAGACTTCAATAACGACGGCTGGCTCGATCTTTACATTTCGGACTTTCAAAGATCCTCCGATCACATTTGGCAGAACGATGGCGACGGTTTCTTTGACGAGGTCAGCGACTATGCGGGCATTACGCGCGCTACTCATGAGGTACTGAGCTTTGGAGGCGGCTTCTTCGATTACGACAACGACGGGTTTCTGGACATTTTTATTGCCAACGGGCACGTATATCCGGAAGTTGAGCAAGCCACGCCTGGTATTCACTACAAGCAGCTTAATTCCCTGTTTCACAATGAGCACAACGGCAAGTTCGTGGACGTCAGCAAGTCAGCGGGCAACGGGTTTCAGACTCCCTACGTCGGCCGCGGGGTCGCGTTTGCCGACTTCGACAACGACGGGTTCGTGGATGTTGTGGTCGCCAACAACGGAGATCCGCCTCTGCTGCTGCACAACGGCGGCGGCAACGGGAACCACTTCCTGAACTTCAAGCTGGTAGGCACGAAGAGCAATCGTGACGCGATGGGAGCTCGGATACGCGTCGTCGCCGGCGGCATTTCACAAATTCGGGAAGTCGAAGGCGGCGGGAGCTATCTCTCGCAGAGCGACCTGCGGGCCAATTTTGGCCTGGGCAATGCCGCGCGCGCTGAAACCGTGGAGGTCAAGTGGCCCAGCGGTCTGCAGCAGGTCTTCCGCAATGTGGACGCCGACAAGTTCTATCTCATTCAGGAAGGCACCGATCGGTTGGACGTCCAGCAGTTTGCTCGCCGGCCAACGGTGGCGCCCCCGAGCCGGTAACTTCTGAGCGCCAACCGCAATGAACTACGAGCCAACCGCGCCCTGTAAAATCTCGCGCAGCCGCTTCCCCACCACCAGGTCTTCCCCGGGCTGCATCATCCACACTCCAACCACGACGGTGTTACTGCCCCCGGGCAGCCCCGCGCTCGCGGCCGGACCCCCAGTCGAAGGATTCACTTCGATGCGCGGCGTACCCTCACGCATCTTTTTCATCACCTCAGCTCCGGTGATCTTGACCCGGCTCTGGTCATAGGTGACCAGCAGATGGGGAACATGATTCGCGACTGGAGGAATAAAGATCTGAGTTTCGACCGTGGGGATGCTCTTCAGCTGCCCGGCAATCCGCTCCGCCCGCTTGCGATAGTCGGCCTCCATCGCGGCGTCGTCCTGGGCAAGGAACCAGTCCACGGCCGCTACCAGACCAACAATCTCTTCTTTCGCGACTTTCAATCCGCGGCCGATAGTATTGGAGTTCGGCGAATTATTCTTTTTCGCGGCTTCGATCAGGTCCTTCTTCCCCAGCAGCAAGCCCGTACACTGCGGCCCCCGCAGGCCCTTGCCTCCGGAAAATGTCACCAGGTCAAATCCCATCTGAGTGTAGTTCCACAGGTTCGAGATGGGCGGAACGTCGGCGGCAGCGTCGTTGAAACATGGGATCCCGTGCTTGTGCGCTACCCGCAACCAGTCTTCGCGGCTGATGTGTTCTTCCCCGGCGTTAAAGAAGTGGGTCATCACTGTGTGTTCGTTGAAGGCCTGTTCATATTGATCGAGAGTTTCCACCTCCACAAAGCGCACTCCACAATTGCGGATGGCGTGGTCGTACCCATAGCGATGCGACTTTTGGACAATTACTTCACTCTTCAGCCCATTCATGTCGGTCGGGATGCTGAGAATGGCAGGATCGGCACCGGCCGTAACACACGCGGCGGTCCCAACGGTAAGCGCCGCGGCAGCTCCGGCGGTGATCAGGGCAGCTTCGCAGTGCAATTGCTTGGCCAGGTACTGGCCGGCGGCCTCGTGCAATTCCTTCAGGTTGACGGGCCGCAATGCAGCCAGCGCCACTGCCGCCTGCACCTCATCCGGCATGATAGAAGCAGTGAGCAAGGTGTAAGTCCCGGCAGCATTGATGAAGGGGGTCACGCCCAACTTTTGGTAATAGTCCACTCCCTTCACCTTCGGGCGCGATGACGCGACCGCCGGCAAGCTTGAGCCGGCACAGACCGCGGCGCCGCCGGCAACAATCGCCTGCCCACCTGCACGCAAGAGCTTTCGACGGCTGATGGTTGCTGGCGTTTGGATCTCCTCTTAGTCTGTTCTCAAAATTGCTGGCTGCCGACGTCCTTCTTTACCTCGGAAAATCATCCGCCTGGGCCGGCGCGGAATGCCCCAGCTCTGGCGTGTTGAAATATTGCGGACGGGCTTTTTCCCACTCGACCATGCTGAGACCTGAGGGATCGTACACGATCCGCCCCGCCCGCACCGTCATGCGTGCCACCAGCTTCACCTTCCCGTCCATCCGGGCAAAGCCGCAATCAATGTATCCAAAGGTGCCGGTGAGCTGTTCCAGCACTGCGATATCCGCTTCCTTGCCGACCGACAGGGTTCCCAACTCAGGTCGATGGATTTCCTGGGCTGGGTTGACCGTCGACCGCCGAATGATATCTTGCAGCGGCACTCCCATCGCCAGAAACTTGGACATCACTTGAGTCATGCTGAGCACGGTAAAGTTGCCGGTGTGTAAATCGGTAGATATCGAATCCGGGATAAATCCCTGTTTGACGGCAGGCACGGCATTGCGAAACCAGAAGCTCCCCGCCCCATGGCCAACGTCAAAAATCACGCCGCGAGCCCGAGCCTCGGCCAGGATCGGATTGATTTTTCCGTCCGGAAGCAGGATGGGAAATTGCTGCGCGAAGACGTGGGTATGAATGTCGCCTGGCCGCATTTTCTTTAAGATCAGCTCGGCATAACTTCGGTCCGGGCGGGGCCAGAAATCGAACATCACCGGCAGGTTGACCGCGCGCCCGCATTCTTCTGCCTTGTCAACCGCAGCCCAGGGAACGTGTTCGCCATCCCAAGGCTCTTCGGTCCAGTAGTGCGCCGTCTTCACCCCGACGATGATGTCGGGATACTTCTTGATAGTCTCAGCACAACGCTTGGCGTCCATCTGGTCTACGGTTTGTTCCAGGCCGCCTTGCATCCCGTTGGCCACGATGTTCAAGAAGGCCAGCACCCGCACCTTGGCGCGATCGATGACCTCTTCCTTTTCCAGAAGAAACGTGTCCGCGCCGGAACTCCCCGCATCCACCATCGTGGTCACGCCCGCCTGCAGTGCGATGTCCGCCGGGATCCCGTACGGCGCCGCATGGGAGCGGCCCTCCGGAGTGAACCAGTCGAGCGGCGCGCCTCCATGGCCGATGTGAACGTGAATATCAATGAGACCAGGAGTGACGTAGCGCCCAGAAGCGTCCACCACCTTCCCCGCCTGACCGGCGGGAATATCTTTTTCCACGGCGGCAATTTTGTCTTTCGACACCGCGACGTCCATCACCGCATCCACGCGGTTCGCAGGATCGATCACATGGCCGCCCTTCAACAGCAAGTCGTAGCGGGGCGCTTGGGCCCACGTGCTCGCAGGCATGACGAGCATGATCACGAGTGATGCAACGGCTGCGAACAATGCCTCAGTCCATTCCCGCATTTCGAATCCCTTCCCGACGCAGTTGTAGGTTCCTTTGTTCTTTGCGGGCTTTCTTTGCGAACTTTGCGATAAAGATTTTGACTCACTTCGGACTCGGTCAAACCCTTTAACCGCAAAGTTCGCAAAGGAGACCGCAAAGAACGCAAAGAAAGACTGATGAAATTGGAGCCAAACACGGCACCCCTCTTGAAAAGGCAGGGGGCGTGGCGTAGCCTGAGCGGTACCTTTTCGGGTCCCCGGAGCAAACTGTATGGATCGACCGACTATGGATCGGCGAACTTTCGTCAAGGCCAGTTGCCTGGGAAGCGCCAGCCTGTTCCTAGATGGTCTCGATCCCAGAGCTTTCGGCGACGTGACCATGCCGGAGCCGCCCCCCATCGACGTCGTCCAGGGGCTGCGGCCAGCCAAGTCCCGCCTGGGCATGCCTGGGTTATTTCCCGGGCGGGTCGTGGAAGTGGCCGACTCGAAATCCATCGTAAGCAACCGGGTTTCGCAACCGGTAGTCCGCGGCATGATCGAGCGCGGAATGATGGAATTGACCGGTGAGCGCTCCGCCTCCGCGGCCTGGGCCAAATTTGTCGAGCCGTCCGATATTGTCGGCATCAAGATCAATCCATCCGGGGCACCGGCGTGTTGCTCGTCCCCCGAGATCGTACGGGAGATCATCAACGGCGTCCAATCCGCCGGCGTGCCCGCGCGCAACATTGTCATATACGACCGCTACGAATACGAAATTGATATCGGCAGCTACCAGGTACTGCTCCCACCCGGGTTCCGGGTGGTGGGTATCCAAGACGGGTTGGTTGACTCAGGCTACGATCCCAACGTCTATTGCCAGGCCACTTTCTTCGGCGAGTGGGAGAACCGTTCCTATATGGCGAGGATCGTGTCCCAGGGCCTGACCAAGATCATCAACGTTCCCACCATGAAGGACCACTCCGCCTCCGGCGTCACCGGCTGCCTGAAGAACCTGGGCTATGGCACCTTTGATAACGTCGCCCGCTCGCATCGCTCGCCTTACTCGTTCACCGACCCCCTTATCGGCGTGATGTGCTCGGTTGAGCCCCTGCGTTCGAAGGCGGTGCTGCACATCATGGACGGCACCCGGCAGGTTTGGCACGGAGGCCCACTGACCCAGGTCCAGGATTTCATTTATCAGGCAGGAACGCTCTACTTCGGTACCGATCCGGTGGCCATGGACACGGTCGAACTGGAGGCCATCGAGAAGAAGCGGCGCGAGGAAGGCGCTCCTTCCCTCTGGGAGCACAACGCGGAAAGCATTACCGGCAACGGACAGGAGTTTTACCACAATCCACAGAAGAACCTGTTCTATCGCCGGCCTGGCCATATCGCGTCCGCGGGAAAGCTGGGTTTGGGCGTCGCCGACCTGAAGCTTATCGATCATGGTCAAATTCGCCTCGGCTAACCGACCAAATGCCAGGACCCCTCAAGAGTTCCGAACCCGCCCAATCTGACGCCGACTGGCCCGCGCTGCTCCACGACAGTTCGCGGACAGGAGGCCAGAAAATTCGGGCCGCCAAGGCGCCCGAGCATGTACGCTGGCACGTCCGCGTGGGAAGTTCCGTCCGTTCCGCGCCCGTGTTGCAGGCTGGAGTTCTATACGTGAACTCGATGGCGGGAAACCTGCACGCCATCGATGTCGCAAAAGGCCGCCAGAACTGGCAATTTCAGGCCGCGGACCACATTCACTCCACTCCCTCTCTCTCCGGGAGCAAAGTGCTCTTTGGTTGCGACTCCGGCAAGGTTTATGCCGTGGATTGCAATTCTGGAAAGCAGGTGTGGGAAACCAGCGCGGCCGCAGAAGTCTGGACCTCGCCGGTCATCCGCGGCGGCGTAGTTTTTTTCGGCAGCGCCGACGCCCGCGTGTACGCCGTAGACGTCGATACCGGCCGCAAGCGCTGGTCGCAGGAACTGGGTGGCCGGGTTTACTCTTCCGCTTATGTCGGGGAGCGGCACCTTTACGTCGGCTGCGGTGATGGCAAGGTTTACTGTCTCGATGTTTCATCCGGCAAGACGGTATGGAGTACTCCGACTGGCAATGGCATCGACTCCTCGCCAGCGGTGGCTGGAGACACGGTCTTGATTGGATCGCAAGACTTCTTCTTTTATGCGCTTGATGCCAAGACGGGAGCAGTGCGCTGGAAATATGAGACAGGACTGGGAATCTCCTCGTCCCCTGCCGTCTCCGAAGATCTCGCCGTGGTCGGCAGCAAGGACGGATTCCTCTACGCGTTCGAGGTTCCAACCGGCCGGTTGCGCTGGACGATCCAGATCAGCGATGTGGTCACCGCGCCCGCGGTCATCGGCAACGGCCTGGTTTGCATTCAGGCAGGAGGAACCCAGGCGTTCGACCTCGCGACTGGCAGCGTAGCCTGGAGAGCTGGGTTGGGAGGGTCAGTCCAGTCCGCTCCGGTGCTGGCCGGAGACGCCATCTACGTGGCCACCAACGACGGTAAGGTCTATGCGTTGGAATAGACAACTTGCCGCCATCGTGCTCTGCGCATCCACGGCCCTGGCGTCAACTGCGGCTTCCCAGCCCGAGGCTCGCTTCGTGCATAAGAAAAAGTACGTCATGGGCACAGTCTTCGAGATCGTTGCCTATGGTGATTCGCTGGCGCGGGCCTCCGATGCTGTCGATCGGGCTTTTGAAGAAATTGGCCGGCTCGATGACCTGATGAGCGACTACAAAGCGGACAGCGCCCTGAGCCGTTTGAACCATTCCTCGCATTCCCTCCCCGAATCCGTTCCGCCCGATTTGTACCGAGTCATTGGTGAGGCTTTGCGGTATTCCCGCCTATCAGGAGGGGAGTTTGATGTGACGGTGGGGCCGCTCGTCAACTTATGGAAAGCCGCAATCCGTGGAGGGCCTGCCCCATCCGCTGCGGAGGAGGAGAGGGTTCGGGCCTGTGTGGGCTATCAGAAAATCGAATTGCTTCCCCACGATCGGGTTCTGTTTCAATCGCCCTGTACACAGATTGATTTGGGCGCCATTGGCAAAGGCTACGCCCTGGACCGGGCGGGCGAGGTGTTGCGCTCCCACGGTATCTCTCGCGCGCTGCTTGATGCCGGAGGAAGCACGATCGTGGCGATGGGCGCTCCTCCCGGTCAAAGCGGCTGGCTGGTGCACCTGAGAGACCCGTCGAACCAGGTGGACCCGCGGGTCACGCTCTCCGACAGCAGCGTTTCGACCTCCGAGCAAACCCCGCCGAGTCTCCTCTCGCGCGAGCCGGCAGGACACATCATCGATCCGGATAACGGGACACCGGTAAGAACACCTTTCGCGGTCAGCACGGTAGCCAGGACCGGCACCGCATCCGATGCGCTTTCGACGACGTTGTTGCTGGTGGGCCCCGATAAAGGTAAAGAGTTGGTCAAGAGTTTGACAGGTGTAGCGGCGATCTGGGTTTCTGCGGACGGGCAATCGGAGATGGTATCCAGCGGGCCGCAGATTCTGCTGGGCGGTGGCGCACCGGGCCTGGCCACCAGCGTACATAGGCAGCCCAGCGGCCAGCGATGAGGGCAGGCTTGAATCTCATGTGCGTGCGAAATCGAGCTCTGATATTGGTCTGCCTGCTGGCGGCGACACCTGGCTGGAGCAAGGTACTCCTGCGCTGGACCCTGCCTTCGATGCCGGCCGCGGCGACAGTGGACATTAAGGATCTGGTAGTTTCCTGGGACGCTGAGGCTCTCATCAGGAATGCCCGCAGCCAGGGCTATCGAGTCTATGTCGAGGTGCCGGTTGGCCAAGCCGCCGATATGGCCCGGAGCACGGACAAGAATAATCTGGCAGGCATCATCCTCAATCCGGGTGATTCGCAGCCCGTCCAGATCGACGACGAGCTCCAGCGGCTGCGATCCGCCTATCCCGGCCTTCCCGTTCTGTTGCTCAACCCCAAGGCAAAACAGCCGCAGCTGAAGGGGCAGCTGGTCATTAAAAGAGATGGCATCCTGCAGGTCACCAGCCCTACCGCTCAACCCTGGATCGATACCAATCTTGCCCTGGTAAGGCTTGATCAGGCGTTTTCGCCGGCGCAAACTCCTCTTTATGAGTTCCAGTGGGACGTGTCCGATCCCCAGCAGCAAGAGCATGGCCCCGATGCGGCTGACTACTTGCTCGCTGTGGCCGAGGCTGGGGCCTTCCATGCCGATCTCATCCTGGATCTCCATCCCATGCTGCAGACTGATCTTTCACGGAACGACCCGGCTGCCTTGGCTGTCCTTGACCAGATCGAGCGCTACTTGGCGTTTACCTTGCGAAGGGATAAGAACGTCGGCGAACCGGAAGCCAACGTCGGCGTGGTCACGGATTCATCCCAGAAGTCCTACGAACCCATCAATCTGTTCGCGCGTCACAACATTCCGTTCGCGGTCCTGAAGGCGTCCGAGCTGAAGCCGCAGAGCCTCGAGGGCTTCAGCCTGCTCGTGGTCTTTGCCACCCTGGATGGGCCCACCACTAAGGCGATCGCGGATTTCGCATCAAAAGGCGGCGTCGTCGTTGTTGTGATGTTGGGCGCGCAGGTCGCTTATCCCTGGCAAACCGGCCAGCCTGTGCCCGCAGGCGAGCACTCGGTTGCGTATGCCACCGGCAAAGGTCGCATCATCGAGCTCCAGGGACCGGTGATCGACCCCGAAACCTTTGCCCAGGACATACGCCGCCTGATAGGTACGGATAAGGACAAGGTAGAAATCAGCCTCTGGAACGCGCTGACCGTCATTGCCGTTCCATACAGTGTGCCCGGCGGTCGCGAGAAACTTGTGGAGCTTATCAATTATGCTCAGGAGCCGATCCCAGTCCAGGTGCAGGTCAAAGGATCGTTTTCTTCAGTTCTCTATGAGACTCCCGACCGGGCCTGCTGCGAGTCTCTCACTCCGGTGCAACGCGGGGAATTCACCGAGTTTGTCATTCCCGCGTTACGGATCGCAGGCCGCGTGCGTCTAACCAGCGGAAGACCGACCGCTCATTAAAAACGGGAAGCGAATAAAGTCATGCGCCGTCGTCTTGCGTCCTCAATAGCTCTGCTTCTTCTTGTGCTGCTCGGGCCTTCCACGGGGCAAGCGAGGAAAACCGCCTCCAGGAGCTCCTACCTTATGTATGTCGGCACTTACACCGGCCCGGACAGTAAGGGAATTTATGCTTACCGATTCGACGCCGCTACCGGTCAGGCAACCCCGGTCGGCCTAGTGGCGGAGACTGTGAACCCATCGTTTCTGGCCATCGAT
This sequence comes from uncultured Terriglobales bacterium, assembly GCA_955652395.1. Taxonomy (GTDB): domain Bacteria; phylum Acidobacteriota; class Terriglobia; order Terriglobales; family Acidobacteriaceae; genus JAIQFF01. The sequence continues at coordinate 24,406 of CATPBJ010000198.1, forward strand.
CCCACCCAGCGATTTCTGTACGCGGCCAACGAGATTTCCGATTACCAGGGCCAGAAGGAACGCGGAAAGAAGAGCGGTGCGATTAGTGCTTTCGCCATCGATCGAAAATCAGGCAAGCTTGCGCTCTTGAATCAGGTTTCTTCTCATGGTGCGGGACCTTGTTATGTGTCTCTCGACCAGACGGGAAAACATGTTCTGGCGGCAAACTACGATGGCGGCAACCTGGCCGTCTTCCCGATGCTTAAGGATGGGCGGCTTGGTGAGGCCTCGGCCGTGATCGAGCACACTGGCCCTTCCGTCGATCCCTCTGGCCCTCAACCCCACCAGATCGACTTGTCCAGCGACAACCGCTTCGCCATCGCGTCATATTTGGGGCTGGACCAGTTGCTGGTGTTCCGTTTCGACTCTGCCAAGGGCACCCTGGCTGCGAACGATCCTCCCTTTGCACAACTTCATCCGCGCGCAAGGCCGAGACACTTCGACTTCCATCCCAACTACAAGTTTCTCTACGTACTGGAAGAAGCGGCTTCTAAAGTTGACGGATTTTCCTACGATGCGGCAAGCGGGACCCTGCGCCAGATAGCCACCATTTCAACTTTGCCGGAGGGTCTTAACGGGGACAACACTACCGCGGAAATCAAGATGCACCCTGACGGCAAATTCCTCTATAGCTCGAACCGCGGTCACGATAGCATCGCTGTCTTCGCCATCGATCCGGCAACCGGCATGCCCAGATTTTTGGAATCCGTCCCAACCGGTGGCAAGAAGCCACGCAACTTTGAAATCGCTCCCGGCGGGTCCTACCTGCTTGCGGCGAACCAGAACTCCAATAACATCGTGATCTTTAAGATCGACCCACAAACTGGCCACCTGACACCCACAGGCCAGGTTCTGGAAGTACCTTCTCCAGCTTGCATTAAATTCGCGAAGTTCAGGTAGCAGTTTAAGCAGAACCACCGCTGCGCTAGCCATGCCTGAGACACTCTCCCGATAGGCACAATCATTTCCATTTCTCCTGCCCTTCCACGATGGTGACGTAGCGATCGATGGGCAGATCAGTAAAGCGTTCAACGATCCCGCTCGGCCTCGGCCATTTCACCTCGAGCCAGTCAATCTTCTTGTTTAGCCCAAGTCCCAGCACCATGCGGGGATCATGCGACGACAGATAGCTGCCCCCTCCCACCTTCATGTGACTGCGTTTAAGATCTCCCGATTGGTAAGTGACTCGTGCTCCAATCCCATCAGGGTTCGATTTCTTCCCGACCAAATTCACTCCCAGCCAGTGGTTCTGTTTTCCGGCGTTGTTGCGCAACAACACCGGTGGTCCATCATTGATGGCTATCAGAACATCCACACCGCCATCATTGTCGAAGTCCCCGATGGCCAAGCCCCGCGCCGAAAGGGCGGTACCGAAGATCGGGCCGCTCTGCTGGCTGATGTTCTGGAATCCCCGGCCGGTGTTGCGCAACAGAATCGGTGGTTCTCTATACGTCACTCCGGGATGAAGCGTTTCGATCAGGTCATCCGGATTTCCGTTAGCCAGAAACAGATCCAGGTTGCCATCGTTGTCGTAATCGAAGAATTTCAGCCCCCAGCCGCTCATCATGCGGGTTGCAACCCCAATCCCGGTCGGCATCGCCACATCGTCGAAGGTTTCGTCCTTGTTGTTTCGATATAGGGAATACATCTCGTGATCAATGTTGGCCACGAACAGGTCCATCCAGCCATCCTGGTCAAAATCGGCGGAATCAACGCCCATCCCTGAGCGAGGACGGCCTTCCGTGCTGTAAGCCACTCCCGCTTGTTCGCCGATGTCGTCGAACTGCCCACCCTTGTTGACGAAAAGAAAGTTGGCCACCGTGTCATTGGCCACAAAAAGATCCATATTACCGTCATTATTAATGTCACTGGCTACCACTCCCCATGCTTTTCCGCGATGACTGGATATTCCCGATGACTTGCTGACGTCGGTAAATGTCCCGTCCCCGTTGTTGTGAAACAGCCAGCTGGAGGTCGGCCTATAAAGATGGGGAATGCAGTATCCCCGCTTTGCATCCTCGCCGGCACGGCAGTCTTTGCTTTGCGCCTTGGAAAACTCGACGAATTGGCAGACAAAAAGATCCAGCCTGCCGTCATTGTCATAGTCAAACCAAACCGCGCTGGCGGACCATCCCGGCGCACTTACACCGGCTTTTTCAGTGACGTCGGTGAAGGTGCTATCACCGTTGTTGTGATAGAGAATATTCCGACCATACTGGGTAACGTAGATGTCAGGAAACCCATCTCCATTGTAGTCACCAACCGCTACGCCCTGACCATATCCGCCTCCGCCAACGCCCGCTTTAGCGGTCACGTCGGTGAACGTTCCGTCGCGATTATTGCGGTACAGTGCATTGCGCAGGGGAGGATCGGGGTCGAAGAAATCGCATTTCCCGCTGTTCACTAGATAGATGTCCATCCACCCATCGTTGTCGTAATCAAGAAAGGCGCAGCCTGCCCCGGTGGTTTCCGGCAGGTAATGCTCGACAGATTTTCCGGCGGTGTGGATCCAGGAGATGCCACTCGTGGAAGACGGCATTTCCACAAAAGGGTAAGGATAAAGATTAGGAGGCCGCGGCATGGCACCAGCCACCCGCGAGATACCGGCATACAACAAATTACCAGCCAAAGCCTGTAGAAAGTCCCGGCGGGAGGGCTTAACGGTCCTGATAGGGGCTCTTCGAATAGGCTTGATCACAAGTCTGCCGTCGGCACGTATCGGTTATTCACATATCGATCATTGCGGAGAGCCTTGCGACTGCGGCTCCGGTTCGGCTGCGGCTCCTGTGGGCTGGCTCTTTTGCATCATCTGGCGATGAATTGCGAACTCCTTCTCGCCCTCCTGCTTGCGTCCGGAACGGGTATATGCAACCGCCAGGCTATAGTGTGCCGTCGGATTCGCTGGTTCGAGCTTGACCGCAGTTTCCAGCGGTGGAATCGCTTCCGGAAATTTCTTTACCGACATGAGCGAGCTGCCGAGCCCCAGAAATGCATCTCCGAATCCAGCATCCAACTTGCAGACACGCGTAAAACGCCGGATAGCCTCGTCCCATTGTTGTGCCTGCCGCGCCAACTCGCCCAGAACGTATTCCGCCCCCGCGTTGTTGGGATCAATCTCGAGCTCCTGCTGGAACTCCCTCTTGGCCTGTTCCGCCATGTCAGGCGCTGGATTTGACCGCGAAAGAATCAGTCTCCCCAGCCGGAAATGGATGCCCGGCGAGCGCGGGCCCTGCTGCAACACTGTCTGGTACTCCTTCTCCGCCTCATCCCACTTTCCCTGCATCTCGAGAGCTTCCGCGTTCAGTTCGTGTGCCTGGGGCGAATTGGGTGCGCTGGTCGCCAGTTCCTGCGCCGCCCGAGTGGAGAGATCAGAGTAGGTATGGACCGAGAGGTAAAGCACCTCGGGATCGCGCGGGAAGTCGCGTGCGAGGCCACGAAGAAACTCGGTGACTTTATCCGGATTAACGTCAAGCATGGCGCAGCGCACGCCGGCGAAACCAGCTTGCCGCCTGAGGTCTCTTTGGGCGCTGCGTGTAGCTGCCTTTCTCAGAAGCGGGAGCGCCTCCTTGCAATGCCCCGCCTTGGCAAGCTCCAGCGCCTGCTGGCTCTCGCGGGCAAGATCAGGCGCCGCTGCCGTTTTAGAGCCCTGGCCAACGCAAAAGCTTACAAAAAACCCGAAAGGAACCAACAAATACCAGGCCGACAGAAGAAGTCTGCGCATAAGGAAATAAGGCAGGCGTTCATGATGGACGCCTGCCTTATGATACAGCGTCAATAATACAGCTTCAGCGCAAACTGGATGTTACGCGGGTCTTGCGAGGTGTTAGTGAGCCCCATGTTCCCTCCGCAACAGTTACCGGAGGGCGTGTTCAGATTCACGCGATTGAAGGCGTTGAGGAAATCAGCCCGGAACTGAATCCTGACTCGCTCTGTAACCGGGAAGTTCTTTTGCACGCTCAGATCGACATCCCCAAAACCGGGTCCGCGGACCGGCCCTTGCGCAGGACAGTTTCCGAACTGCTCCGGGCCAGTCGCTGTATACGGGGTATTGTCAAACCACTGATAGCCGACGTACTTTCCAGACTTGGAATCGAACGCTGCTTGCCGGCCGAAGACTTTCCCAGCTCCCGATCCGCAATTCGGACGCTGTCCCCGCGAATTCACGTTATTCGGTGCGCTACCGGAGTCGTACAGAGCCAAGGGGAACCCAGTGTGCACAGAGATGATCGGGTTGATTGACCATCCGCCTGCAATCTGGTTGACTACGCCGCTCGCATTTCCTCCCCACTTCTTACCGCGGCCAAAGGGGATCTCGTAAACCGCGTAAGAGCTAAGTATGTGCTTTGCGTCGAAGTAACAGGTGGCATAGTCAGCATGCGGATTGTAGAGGTTCTGGTAGTAGGGACTGGCCGGAGCTCCCTGCGTTGAGCCCCACGTGCCGTAGTATCCGCTGTTGTCGGTCATACATTTAGAGAAGGTGTAAGCGACCTGGTATTCCAGTCCGCGCGAGTAGCGTTTCTGGAAGACGGCCTGAAGGGCGTTGTACTTCATGCTGCCCACCGAAGCCGTGCCCGAAATCTGGGAAATATCTTTCTGGAACGTCGGATTGCCGGATAGGAAGATGCTCGGTGCCGTGCACGGCGGCGTGGCACAAGCGCTGCTCGGGAGCAATTGCCGTTGCAAGTACGGCATGGGAACCATCAAGTGCGTCCCATGCGAGCCAACATAGCCGACCTGCATCGTGGCCGAATTCGAAAGCTGGTGCTGAATGGTCAGGTTCCACTGATCGGTAAGCGCAGGCTGCACATGAGGATCCCAAACCCGGATTAGCGAGCCGGAAAAAGGATCGCTTTTCGCGCCTACAGGAGCGAGCCCTTGATCTGTGGTCGTCGCCGGAAGTGCTACGCCTTTGTACTGCACCAGGGTCTCAGCAGCCTGGAAAGGCGGATTGACCGCTAGGCGCAAGTTGGTGCCTGTACCTTCCAGGTAAGAAGAGATAGTGAAAGCGCCACGCACCACCGTCTTGCCGCCTAGCATTCCTGGCGTCCACGCGAAACCGATACGAGGTTGGAAGGCCTTACCGC